>CAZQPD010000102.1:0-17704 GCA_964595235.1 uncultured Polaribacter sp. | reverse complement strand
AACGGCAGGCAGTGTCAAAACCGTTCACCAACGGGAATTGAGAGACGATATAGGTGCATCTGTCATACTCGGAAACACCTACCATTTGTACCTCCGTCCGGGCACGGACATCTTACGGCGTGCCGGCGGACTGCATGCGTTTATGAATTGGGAACGCCCCATCCTGACCGATAGCGGCGGGTACCAGGTGTATTCCCTGGCGGGAAATAGAAAGATTACCGGGGAAGGGGTACGGTTTCAAAGCCATATCGACGGGTCATACCACCTGTTTACTCCGGAAAAAGTCATGGAAATACAGCGGATTATCGGCGCCGATATCATTATGGCGTTCGACGAATGCCCGCCGTATCCCTCCACCTATGCTTATACCGAACAATCCATGCACTTGACACACAGATGGCTCGACAGAGCCCGTGCCTACCTGCAAGATAAGGAGCCACTATACGGGCATTCGCAATCGTTGTTCCCCATCGTACAAGGCGGGGTATTTCCCGATTTGCGCAGGGCATCGGCGGAATATATCGCTGGGCTCGAAGCCGACGGAAATGCCATCGGAGGGTTGTCGGTAGGAGAACCACACGAGGAAATGTATGCCATGACGGAATTGGTATGCAGTATTCTACCCGGAGACAAACCGCGCTATCTGATGGGAGTAGGTACTCCGGTCAATATCCTGGAAAATATCGCATTGGGCGTGGATATGTTCGACTGTGTCATGCCTACCCGCAATGCGCGAAACGGGATGCTATTTACCCGCAGGGGTATTATCAATATCAAAAACAACAAGTGGAAAGACGATTTTTCCCCGGTGGACCCCGAAGGAACCACCTATGTGGACAGGGAATATTCCAAGGCGTATTTGCGGCATTTATTCAAAGCCAATGAGCTGCTCGCCAAGCAGATAGCAAGTATCCACAATTTGGGATTCTACCTTTGGCTGGTAGGAGAGGCACGGCGGCACATTATCGAAGGGGATTTTGCCGTATGGAAAAAATCAATGATACCGGCATTGGAAAACCGATTATAATGCGTATTCTCGACAGATATATCATGGTGAAATTCCTCAAATCACTGATACTGGTGGTATCCATTATACTTCCTGTGGGAATAGCCATTGACATTTCCGAGAAGATAGATAAATTCATCAAGCATACCGATTTGACCCTATGGGTCATTATCAGGGATTACTATCAGCATTTTATCATTACGTACGGCAACCAGTTTTTGCCTTTGGCGATATTTATCGCCGTGATTTGGTTTACATCCAAGATGGCACAGAATACCGAAATTATCGCCATTCACTCTGCGCGTATTTCGTTCCACCGCCTGCTGTTTCCCTACATGCTTACGGCGGGCATGCTGGCTGTATTCCTGTTGTATATGAATCATTTTGTGGTGCCTTCGTCCAATGCCAAGTTCACCTGGTTCAACGATTATTATATCCGGAACAAGAAAGACAAAACCCTCATCAGGAACATCAGCCTGCAGATAGGCAAAGGAGATTATGTGTATATCCGGAATTACCGGCTCAAGGATGATACGGGGAGCCATTTCGTCTATGAACATTACGACGGGGAGAAGTTGCGCTATTCGCTGAAAGCCTCCTCTATCCAATGGTTGAAAAAAGACAGCGTGTACCGGCTAAAAAATTATTATAAGAGGTACATTCGGGACGGAAGGGATTTGATAAAAACCGGCAGGCAGATGGACACACTGTTCAATTTTCATCCGAAGGATGTACAATATATCGATCATCTGGCTAAGGAAATGACCAGTCCGAAACTGAAAGAATTCATCGAATTATCGAGGAACAGAGGGATAAAGAATTTAAATCCGTATGTGGTGGAATTAAAAAAACGGACGAGTCTTCCGTTCTCGGCATTCATACTGACTATCATGGCGGTATCGTTGTCTGCCCGCAAACGCAGAGGGGGTGTCGGTCTAAACCTCGCCTTGGGCTTCGGGTTGGCTTTTACGTACATATTCTTTATGAAAATAGCTGAGGTCATGGGCGCTGTAACGGGTGCCAATACAACCCTTTGGGTATGGATGCCCAACATTATTTTTTCGATTGTAGCATATTTCGTTTACAGGCAGGCAGCTATCCGGTAAGGAATGGATCACGAAAAGGGACATATCAAGCATTATTTGGAGTTGCATTTTATCGTTTTCGTATGGGGATTTACGGCAGTACTGGGCAAACTCATAGATATGAATGCGCTGATGCTGGTATGGTACCGTGTCGGCATATCCTTACCCGTACTCGCCCTGTGGATGTGGTGGAAGAAGATTCCCTTCGGGATCACCGGAAGGCAGTTTTTACGTTATTTAGCCGGTGGTTGGATTATCACGTTGCACTGGATAGCTTTTTTTATGGCGATTAAGGTGTCTAATGTCTCTTTGACACTATTGGTACTCAGCAGCGGTGCTTTTTTTGCTTCCTTGCTGGAGCCTTTATTTTACCGGCGGAAGATACGCTTGTCCGAATTGATTATGGGTTGGATAGTAGTGTCCGGTATCTATTTGATATTCAGGGTGTCTGATTTTCATTTGACCGGTTTTTTGTGGGCGTTGCTCGCTTCGTTCACTTCGGCGTTGTTTTCGGTGGGGAACGGCTTGATGGCGTATGAAAACACGGGCACCAAACTATCATTCTATCAATTGTCGCTCGGATTTTTGTCCCTTACGGTTTATTTGTTGTGGAGCGGAGGTCTCGATTACGGAGTCTGGGGAGAGATACTGCCTAAAGACAGGTATTATATGTTGATATTGGCGGTCGTATGTACCGCATACCCCTTTGCGCGTTCCATTTCCCTGATGCGTTATATCAGTCCCTATACCGTGATGTTGACGGTCAATATGGAGCCGGTATATGGCATTATTTTGGCATTACTCGTGTTCGGTGAAGACGAGCGGATGCAGCCCATGTTCTACGCCGGCACTTTAGTCGTTCTCGCCGTTGTGCTGTGGAATGCCCGGATAAAACTAAAAGAAGGGGAAAACAGGGGCTGATGCAAATCCCGGAGATACAAAAAAAATGGGTGTCCTGTTTTTAAGAGTTTATGGGTATTACAAAAGTGGAAAAATATAAAACCTGCCGGGAGTAATTGATTTTTGCAAATTTGAAAAAAAATATTAACTTGCGCAGAAAAGGGGGATATGGAAAAATGGTGGTATTATAAATGTTAGCCACCATCAGAAAAAGGAATTATGAATAGATTAGAAGCAGAAAAATTACTAAAAAGAATATTTGGATTTGAAAAGTTTTATGATGAACAATGGGAAACCATTGAACGCCTTTTTGCAGGTGAGCGGGTTTTGCTAATAGAGAAAACAGGATATGGAAAATCTTTGTGTTATCAATTCCCAGCTACTCAATTTGAAGGGGTTACAGTAATATTCTCGCCTTTAATTGCATTAATGAGAGATCAAGTAAATGCATTAAATGAAAAAGGAATAAGCGCTAGATATATCAATTCAGAACAGTCAAAAGAAGAAAATAGTCAAATAATACAAGAAGCATTACAAGGTAAAGTTAAAATTTTATACATAGCCCCCGAAAGACAAGAAAATATAGAATGGATTGAAGCTGCTAGAAAAATAAATTTATCAATGGTTGTAATTGATGAAGCTCATACAATTTCTGTTTGGGGACACGATTTCAGACCTGCTTTTAGAAGAATTATAAATTTGGTTAAGTTGCTTCCTCAAAACTTTCCTGTTTTGGCAACAACTGCAACTGCAACGGAAAGAGTTCAAAAAGATATTGAACAACAAATTTCAGGTAACATTACAACAATAAGAGGTAGTCTAATAAGAGAAAATTTCGAATTGTATGTTATTAAAGTAAGTTCAGAAGATGAAAAATTATTGTGGTTATCTGAAAATCTACAAAAATTGGAAGGAACAGGGATTATTTATACAGGAACAAGGGTTAATACCGAAATATATTCAAGATGGTTTGAATTTCTTGGTATTAATACAACAGAATATAATGCAGGTTTAGATGCAGAAAGTAGAAAAGAAATTGAAAAAGGATTAATGTCAAATAAATGGAAAGCCGTTATCTCTACAAATGCGTTAGGAATGGGAATTGACAAATCGGATATTCGTTTTATCATTCATACACAGATACCTGCATCACCTATACATTATTACCAGGAAATTGGAAGAGCCGGACGTGATGGAAAACCTGCCAAACTTATCTTATTTTATAACAACTCAAAAGATGAAAAAGGAATAGAAGAAGACTATAAATTACCGAAAGCATTTATTGACGGAGGCAGACCAAGTCTAAAAAAATATCAAAAAGTTATTGATGTGTTGAAACAAGAACCACTTGGTGAAAGACAAATAATGAAAGCAACAAATTTAAAAAAAACACAAGTTCGTGTAATTAAAGCAGATCTAATCGAACAAGGAATTATAAAAGAGGTATTGTATGGTAGAAGCAAAAAATATGAATACCAATTCGATGCACCTGAATTAAATACAAAACCATTTGAAGAATTACGAGAACAAAAATTAAAAGAATTGAATTCAATGATTGAGTATGTTAATCTCACGACTTCAAGGATGAAATTCTTATGTGATTATCTTGGTGACAATACTCAACATTCATATTTAAATTGCGACAATACTAATCTACCCAAATATTCTATTCACATAAAAAATGAATATATGGAAAAACTGAAAGAATTTAGAGAAACCTTTTTCCCCATATTAAAAGTAGAGAGTAAGAAATCAAACATTGTAAATGGTGTAGCGGCAAGTTTTTACGGAGTATCAAGTGTTGGTGCTGCAATACATAGAAGTAAGTATGAAAATGGTGGTGATTTTCCTGATTTTCTTTTGCGATTAACCATAAAAGCTTTTCGCAAACATTATGATAGTGAAAAATTTGATTACATTCTTTATGTACCGCCAACAGAATCCGGTGATTTAGTGAAGAATTTTGCCGAGAAATTATCAAGAGTATTAAAAATTCCTATTTCTCACGATTTGATAAAAATATCGAAAACAAAACCTCAAAAAGTTTTTCAAAATAATTATCTCAAAAAAGATAATGTTTCCGGAAAATTTGAATATCAAAATCCAGAAGAAATTGCAGGAAAATCCGTAATTTTGTTTGATGATATTTTTGATAGTGGTGCAACAATAAATGAAATCGGCCAGTTATTAACAAATTATGGTGTAGAAAAAATAGCCCCATTAGTAATTGCCAAAACAGTTGGAGGGGATATTTAAAAGAGTTTTATATGAATAAAGAATTATCATATTGGATTACATTGGCACATTTGCCGAAGATTAGAACAAGAGTAAAAAACGAAATAATTGTACGTTTGTTTGAACAACAAAAAACAATCATCGACTTTTTTAACTTTACAGAAGATATATGGAAAACCAAATTTGATTTGTCGGACATTGATATTTCTATCATTAAATCCAGTATTGATGAGCTTCCGAATAATTCTTTTCTTGTAGAAAGTTTAATTGAACAAGGTTACAAGATATTACCTATTACTTCACCAGAATATTCGCCTATTTTAAAGAAAAATTTGGGACGTTCTTTTGCACCGCCTGTTCTTTACACAAAAGGTAATTTACAAATACTTAAAGAAGATTCTATCGCAATTGTTGGCTCTCGAAAAGCAAATGAAACTTCTCTTTTTTTTACTGACAATATTGCCAAAAAAGCATCAAAAGATTATAAAGTTGTTGTAAGTGGCTTTGCAAAAGGCGTTGATAAACAAGCTCTTGATTCTGCTTTAAAATATAAAGGACAAAGTATAATTGTTTTACCACAAGGCATAACAACATTTAAATCAGGATTTAAAAAATATTATAAGCAAATTATTGAAGGAGATGTTTTAGTATTAAGCACATTTCATCCAAAAGCAACGTGGAGTGTTCAACTGGCAATGGCAAGAAATCCTACAATTTATGGTTTGGCAAAAGAAATATATGTTGCAGAGTCCAGTAATAAAGGGGGGACTTGGTCAGGTGTAATTGATGGGCTTCGTAAAAATAGAATTATATATGTCAGAAAACCTGATGCCAATGAAAAAAATGCTAATATTTTACTTATTCAGAAAGGTGCAAAAGCAGTTGATATTAACGGTAATGTAATCGAGTATGATAAAATTAATGAAAAAGTAGATTTAGCTATTAGAGAACCAAATCAAAATTATAATGAAATTGAAAACCAAATAATAAACCTGCTAAAAAAAGGTATTTATACTTCAAAAAATATAGTTGAAATATTAAAGATTGATTGGAGTTCAAGAAAAGTAACAAATTACTTAAAAGCTCATAAGGATGTGGTTATCATAAATAAAAAACCTTTAAAGTTTACTCATACGAGCAGGCAAATAAATACAAAACAACAAAGTTTATTTGATGTAATGGAATAAATACAGTGACAGCAGATTCAACTTGATACGGATGTGAGAAATCTTATATGTTGGTGAAGTTTTTCGCCGGGGCGTCAAACCTGCCCACCTGATATATTTTTATAACGCTTTATTGTTCTTGCGACTTCCGCAGATACTACCCCAGCGATTGAAAATGACGTTTTCCGGCAATATAATATTTCCACAACAGGCTACGGATTCCCGCATAGCCCCTTTTCCGGGGGAATTTCCGGCGCTTATTCAGCATTTCCGGCAAATGCCGGTAGAAAGAAAAATGTGCCCGTACCACCGCTACCGTATGACGGGGTTTGCCTCGCAACAAGAACACAACTCCCGCCACACCGTCCAATACCAGGCGCAGTAATATCTTGGGGGACGGACAAGGTGCGTTCTTCAACAAATTGAACAAACTGTTGCGGAAATTATAAAAGGTCTTTCGCGGGTTATCAGCCGGCAAACTCGCACCGCCGACATGATACACCTTCGAACGGGGCAGTACATACACCCGGGAACCCGTATTATAAGCCCTCCAACACAAGTCTATTTCCTCTTGGTGCGCTACATAAGTCGTGTCGAACCCCCCCAGGCGTTCGAAAGCGGAAGCCCTGGCGAACAGGCAAGCACCCGAAGCCCAAAATACGGGTACCGCATCATCGTATTGCCCCCTATCCTCTTCCAATGTGCCGAACATCCTGCCACGGCAATACGGATACGCCAACGTATCGACAAAACCGCCCGAAGCACCGGCGTATTCGAAATATGTCCGGCGGTGATAATCCAATATTTTCGGCTGTGCCAATACCGTACCGGGATGGGTCTGAAAATGCTCTATGACCGGTTCCAGCCAGCCCGGCGTCACTTCCACATCGGAATTGAGCAAGCAGTACAGATCGGCTTTGATGTCTTTCAGCGCCTCGTTATAACCCCCGGCATACCCCAAATTCTCCCTGTGACGAATGATATTTACCTCCGGGAAATGCCCCTCCACGAAAGCCACCGATTCATCAGTAGAAGCATTGTCCGCTACAAAAATACGGGTGCCGGACGGAGAAAAACGGAGTACGTACGGCAGAAACTCTTCCAGCAATGCCTTTCCGTTCCAGTTCAATATGACTACGGCTACTCTCAAATCCGGAGATTTTCATTCAGGAATCGCACCAATTTTCTCACGGCTTTGCCACGGTGGCTGATGGCGTTTTTCCCGGCGGGAGTCATTTCGGCAAAACTCTTATCGTAGCCCTCCGGGCGAAATACGGCATCGTATCCAAAGCCCCCTTCCCCCCTTCTCTCCCGCAATATTTCGCCGCGGCAAATCCCTTCGAACAGGTAAGTATCACCCTGAAAATTCAATGCTATCACGGTTCTGAACCGTGCGCGGCGGTCATCTACATTCTCCAAGAGTGACAAGAGCTTGTCGATATTGGATTCCGGATCAGGAGGTTCGCCGGCAAACCGAGCTGACAAAACCCCGGGAGCACCGCCCAGCGCATCCACTTCCAATACGGTATCGTCGGCAAAGGCGTCGAGTCCTGTCTTTTGCAAGACGTAGTCCGCCTTCTGCCTGGCATTGCCTTCGGCGGTAGGAGAAGTTTCAGGTATTTCTTCCGTTATCCCCATTTCCCGGAGACCGGCGACCTGATAATCAGGTAGTAAGGCGCGCACCTCTTCCAACTTATGGGCATTCCCAGTAGCAAAGACCAGTTTTCTCATGATTTTCTCTTTTTTCTTTTTCTTTTCAGAATGACACTGACCGAGGCGATATTTCCCGGAACGGGGGGATTGATTTTCGACACGCTGACTTCCGCTTTTTGTACCTCCGGAAATTGCTGCATAATGCGGTCTATTATCCGCCCTGCTACGTGTTCGAGCAGGAGCGAACGCACTGCCATTTCCTCATGTACAATACTGTTTATCAACGAATAATCTGGCGCATATTCGATTGAATCCGTGTGGGCTGCGCGCGTCAGATCGGCAGACACACATACGTCCACGCGGTACATACTACCGGTGAGCCCCTCCTCGTCGAGGCAGCCGTGCCGGGCGAAAATCCTGATGTCGTTGAGTTTGATTTTGTCCATAGTTATCGATTGGGCTGGTTGAGGTATTCCAAGGTATAAATTTTATCGCGTTGCAATTGTTCTTTCAGCTCATCGAGGGAGCTGAATTTCAATTCATCGCGTATTCTGTGCAGGAGTGTGATGCGGATTTTGCGGTCGTAGAGATCGCTTTTCGTATTGAGGAAATGCACTTCGATGGTACGTGTTTTTCCGTCCACCGTAGGGCGGTTTCCAATGTTCATCATACCGTATTTGACAGCCCCGTCTATGGTGGAACGGACGATATAGACGCCGTGTGCGGGGATGATTTTGTTGTCATAATCGAGTACGATGTTTGCCGTTTCGAAACCAATTTTCCGCCCCAGCCTGTTTCCTCTCACCACAGTACCGAACAGGCAGAAGTCGTGCCCCAAAAGGCGTGTTGCCGCTTCTATCCTGCCTTCTGTCAACAGCTTACGAATACGGGTGGAGCTGATAATTTCGCCTTGTTCGTCGAGAAGGGCGGGAACCCTGATGACCCGGAAGCCGAGTTTTCCACCCAGTGCCGACAGTTCCTCGAAGCCACCGCCTTTGTCCTTACCGAAACGGTGGTCGTACCCAATGATCAGGCTTTTCATTTTCAGCTCACCGATCAGTGTTTGGGTAACGTATTCACTGGCGGTAAGTGCGGAAAATTCGCGCGTAAAAGTCTCCACATGTATCTGCGACACGCCTTTGCTACGGATCAACATCAGGCGTTCGTCGAGGCTGTTGATCAATTTCAGCGGGCTGCCTGGCGTCAAGACGTGGGAAGGATGTGGAAAGAATGTTACGACGACGGGTGTCGCATCTATCCGCCGGGCTTCGTCCAGCAAGGTGTTGATGATGCGTTCGTGTCCCCGGTGTACTCCGTCGAAAGTTCCCAGTGCGACTGCCGTATGAATTGTAGCCAAAGTATCGTTGTTTTTTTAGTAAAACAAAGATAGGATTTTTCGGCAGAAGGCAGAATGAATAATTTGTCAGGGGCTGCCTGAAAACACTCAAACACGTAAAAGAGAAAGAAATACACAAAAATATTGATAGAAAAATGCAAGAAAACCAGGGTTTTTCCCCAAAAAGCCTTGCATTTATTTCAATCTCAACAAACGCGTTTATGTTGGATATACGGCAGACCGAAAATGTCCAGCGGGCATTTTCTGACCCTTGTTATACCTCACCCCCGATGGTTACGTTTGATATAATTTTCAGCCTCTTCGCCGGTCAGCACCTCTTTTGTTTCGGCGGATTTGCCGTCGCTACCGGTGGTTTTTTTGACGATAAGGACTTTCGTCTCCCCGTCGATTTTCTCCACGGTGACGCTTTCTTCTACGGTACCCATTGCCACTTCGCCGGAAGCCGGAACTTGAACATTTATTCGAACCGGTTCTATTTCCTGCGCGGGTGAAATGTACGCCGTACCGTGTAAGGAAGCCAAAGTAGGAGCGATGACCAGCGCCACGACCGACATGAGTTTCAGCAAGATATTCAACGAAGGTCCCGAAGTGTCTTTGAACGGATCTCCGACGGTATCCCCCACCACGGTGGCTTTGTGTACACTGGAACCTTTTCCGTAGGAAACACCTTTGATTTCGACGCCGTTTTCCACCATTTTCTTGGCATTGTCCCAGGCACCGCCGGCATTGGATTGGAATATCGCCATCAGCACTCCCGTCACGGTAACCCCGGCGAGTAATCCGCCGAGCATTTCAGGTCCACCGATAAAACCAATGAGTACCGGGGTAATAACCGCCAGAACCCCGGGCAATATCATTTGCTTGATAGAAGCATCGGTAGATATCGCCACGCATTTTTGGAATTCGGCTTTTCCGTCGGCTTTTTCGAATATCTCCAAGTCCTCTTTGCTGGCTTTCGACAGGTCGGAATCGTATTTGCGCATGATTTTCAAGGCGTTTTTCAGCTCGGGGATGGTGTTGAACTGCCGCCTTACTTCTTCTATCATGGAATTTGCCGCTTTACCCACTGCCCTCATCGACAGAGCGGAAAAGACAAAAGGCAACATTCCTCCGATGAGCAGACCTGCCATAACACCGGATTTCGATATGTCTATCGAACTGATTTCCGCTTGTTGCATATAGGCGGAAAAGAGTGCCAATGCGGTCAATGCCGCAGATGCAATGGCAAAACCTTTTCCGATGGCTGCCGTGGTATTACCTACGGCGTCCAACTTGTCGGTGCGTTCGCGGACTTCCTTCGGCAGTTCAGCCATTTCGGCGATTCCGCCGGCATTATCGGAAATGGGTCCGTATGCATCCACCGCTAACTGGATACCGGTATTCGCCAGCATCCCTACCGCAGCAATGGCGATTCCGTACAGCCCGGCAAAATAATATGACAGGATGATTGCCACCGCTATCAGTAATATAGGTATCGCCGTACTCAACATACCCACGGACAAACCACCGATAATGTTAGTGGCGGAGCCTGTAACGGATTGTTTTACAATACTGAATACGGGCTTGGTTCCCGTACCGGTATAATATTCGGTAATTTTCCCCACACCCAGTCCGGCGAGCAAACCTACGAGGGTGGCTATAAAAACACCCGTCGAGGTGTATTCCTTGCCGGCTAAATTCCAGGATTCCGGAAGGAAATTAATTATCATAAAATACGAGACCACAATCATCAGTCCCGCCGAGAGGAATTCGCCGGTATTCAAAGCCGTCTGGGGGTTACCACCCTCTTTTACCCTGACAAAGAAAGTTCCGGCCACCGAAACGATGATTCCGGCGCCTGCCAATGCCAAAGGTAACATCACAGCACCGAGGCGGAACCCTTCGAAAGCATCCAGGGCGAAAAACGAGGCTCCGAGCACCATAGAGGCGATGATAGAACCTACAAAAGATTCGAACAAATCGGCACCCATACCCGCTACGTCACCTACATTATCACCTACATTATCGGCGATGGTGGCGGGGTTCAACGGGTGGTCTTCGGGAATTCCGGCTTCCACTTTACCTACCAAATCGGCACCGACATCGGCGGCTTTGGTATAAATTCCTCCCCCGACACGGGCAAAAAGCGCGATAGAGGACGCTCCCAACGAAAAGCCGGATAAGACATTCAATACTACTTCCAAGCCGTGCTGCTTATCGATTCCATATATACCTGCATAGACCAGGAACAATACACTCAACCCGAATACACCGAGCGATACGACTCCCAGCCCCATCACGGAACCTCCGGAGAAGGCGACTTCCAAGGCTTTGTTCAACGACGAACGGGCTGCCTGTGTGGTACGGACATTGGCTTTGGTAGCGACTTTCATTCCGATAAATCCCGCCAATGCGGACATAATAGCACCTACGATAAACGATACAGCCACCAGCCCGGTGGAGTTCGCTTCAAAATGCCCTTTGACAAATAGCAAAACAGCCACCGCCAGGACGAAAACGGACAACACTTTGTATTCGGCACGCAAGAAAGCCATGGCGCCTTCGGTAATGTTCTTGGCAATACGGGCCATCTTATCCGATCCCACTTCTTGCTTGTTCACCCAAGAGGATTTATAAAACATAAACAAGAATCCTATGATTGCCATTACGGGTAGTAGAAATTGAATGTTCTCCATGATGATTTTTTCTATTAGGTTAATTTCAATTATTAAAGCCCGCAAAATTAAGAAAAATAATGAAATAGCACCCCCGCCCGCCATGAATGCCACACCACAGGAAATTGTCATATAATTCGCAGTGTCCCGGCACAATACAACGGAAAGGAAACGGGAACGGTTGGAAAATGATGTTTTAGTTTTGAGTTATTAGTTTTTAGTTGATAGTTTTGGGGAGCGTGTCATTTCGATATGTGGCGGTAGTCTATGACGCGTGGTTATTGCTTCGAAGAAATTTCAATCAATTCCCCCATGTATTTTTTCGCCAAAACAGTTCGGTCAAAATGTTTTTTGGCATATAGATAACCGTTTTCCCCCATAATTTTCAATTTTTCCCTGTCCATTTCATAAAAATGTATCATTCCGGAAGCAATGTCATCGATATTTTCAGGTTCTACGTATATTCCGCATCCGGCATCTTCTACCAGCTGGCGGGATACCCCGTCTATGGCGAGAAGTACGGGTTTTCGACATGCCATATAGTCAAATGTCTTGTTGGAATATATGGTTTTGAATGTCTCTACCTTTTTTAATACGGAAATACCTACGTCGGAAGCGAGGATGAATTTGAAAACCTCCTCTTTCGGTACAGGCTCCCTGAAAATCACATTTACCAATTTCCTTTTTTGCACTTCTCTTTGCAATTTTTCTTTCTGCATCCCATCTCCAATCAACTGTATAACAATAGGATAATTCTTTATTCTTTCTGCCGCATCTATCAATTGCATCAAATCATTGGCTACGCCATGTGCACCTACATACGTCAATACAAATTTATCGGCGAATCCCAATTCCGATTTGAACTTCTGCGCATCAAAACTCTTCGACAAGGCACCGGACAAGCTGAAATCAGCTCCATTCGGTATCATAAAGACCTTATCTTGGGGTATGTTTTTTTCCGATATTAACGTATTCCTGAATGCAGGTGTCAATACGTTTATTTTACGTGCCTTCCTATAAATAAACCGCTCGAACCAATAGGCAAACCTTATCAAAACCTTATTATTCAGAACCCCCGTATCAATAGCCGATTCGGGCCATAAATCACGGACTTCGAATACAAAAGGAACCCCCTTGAACAGGGAAAGCACGTAGGCTATGATACCCACAAACAACGGTGGTGAAGTAACCAGGATGATATCATAATTCCTGCCTGTCTTGAACAAGCCGGCATAAATACCGGAAAAGACAAAAGAAAAATACGCCCATAGCCTTCCGGCAAAATTACTATTGTACGCTTGTGACACATGACTCCTGACCACTGTCACTCCCGGGTAGTAATCTCTATCGACGCAGGTAAACTTATTCTTGTATTTTTCCGGTTTTCTGCCGGTGGCATAATGCACCATTCCTGAAATCACTGTAATTTCGTGACCTGCATCCGACCATACCTTCGTCATTTCATTGAATCGCGAGCCGCCACCTTCCCCTTTTTCCAAAAAATATTGATGTATCAGCAGTATTTTCATTTTTCTTTTTCAATATGGATTTGTGTTATTATTTTTCCCGTCCGGGTCTCGAAAGAGATTTTGATATTTTTTTCTTTCTTTCCGTAATATCCGGAACAATACGATATACTCTTTTCCTCCGGGATAGGATTACCACCGGCATCTACGGCAGAGAAAACAATGTGATGCGCCACTGCCGGATTGACATGCCAAAATTGGGTTATCTGCTGCCCGCTGACGCCTTCTACCTCATCATATACCGTCCATTTCAGCTGTTTTTTATCCTTTACAACTTTCCTGCGGTGGATTATGTTTTTTCCCAATTCGTAAAATCCTTCGAACGAGAAATCCATCATATAATTCAAATCGTCTTCCCGGCAGGAACCGGTAGCTTTTTTGATCCAATGATACCATATAAACCGGGGACCTTTTGTCATCTGATCCGAACCTCCGACCGACACGGTATTATGAGCTTTTGTACCGGCGAAATCCAACAAGGTTTCCGCATCGGTATTGTATAAATAGCTTCCGTTGTCACGCAAGTAATTTACCCCGTCTATCCGGATGTCCAAGTGTAAATTGTCCGCTTGGGAAGGACGGTCCCGGTATGCGGCATTTCTGATAAAGGTTTTCGCCTTTTTTTCATTTATCAAATAATACCCTCCTATGTCGAAACAATGCATCCCCGTAGTAACGGGCTCGTAGGGCTCACAATCCGCCGGATTTATTCCGTACCAATGCAAACTCTCACTACCGGACAGGAAAGTTTTGCGTTTCCATACTGCGAGAAGGTCGTTGATTTGGGATGAAAAAACCGGATAATCATCGTCTGTCAGCTTATAAAACAACGCTCCGTCATTCGCACCGTAGTTGGGAAGTTCGCCGCTTTTCATATCCAGCATTTTCAACATAAAATCCAGTGTTTTCCCCGTCTTGATATAGAAGCTTTCATCGAACGTATCCCCGTGTATTTCACTTAACCTGACCGCCCATGTGAGTAGTTGTAGCAATACCCTGTGGTAGTTGAACGAATGTTGTATATAGCTTCCGTCATCGTATATCTGGTACCGGATTTCCTGTTCGAACCATTTTTTACCTTTCCGTGACCAATGTTTGCTTTGAGGAAAAAACGGGAACAACAATCCCGACAAATACAGCATCAATGTTTCCGTCACGGCGTGGTTATTCCTGACAGCAATTCTCGAAAAATGAATATTGCGATATACGTGGTGCAATTGCCAATAGATACTGTTCATGATGGAAGCAAAGACTTCCGGGGTAAGGTGCTTCGAGTCTTTGTAATAATACAAGGCAAAGGTCCAGTTCATAACCCGCAAACTAATCTCTTGGCTACAAATGTAATGAGGTCCCCGGTTCAGGGGATTTTTATCTATAAAATCCATAATTTGATCGAACACCCACGCCGACTGGTCGCTATCGTAATGATAATCATACCTTATGATATCGTACAGGAAGCCAAACCGGGCTTTTTCCCACACGTACTTGATATCTCCGGCTTCGCCGGAAAAATCATCGATATCCGTCCAATGCTTTCCGGGATCATATTTGTACCCGGTAAGCGGATGTGTCAACCAATCATAGTCCGTTCCAAGATGTATTTTCTGATGATGAAAGAACAAAAATGTTCCATTGGTGACCAGGTCGTAAATTTCTTTCAACCGGGGCACCGGATTTCTTTTCAGATGCGGAATCGTTTTCGATTGAAAGAAAAATGCCGGTGTATTTGCCCGCCACTCTTCCAGGGTGATGTATGACGAAAAAGGCATCCTGACAGGGAATTTCATTCTCAACCATCCCGTTTTTTTTGCAATTAAATAATACATGCGAAACAGGATATACCGCGGCCCCATATTACGTAGCAAGTCGATGTATTTACGGTACTTTTTCATCATTCCACGGGCATCCATTTTTTTGTTTTTAATGACTCTACGGCGGCAATAGCTGCCCGTGTGGTATTGACTATTTCGTCAAATGCAATGGTAGGCTGTCCGGAAGCGGAAATATTGTCGAACAGACGTTTGAACTGTTCGAAATGTCCTTTGTCCTGTCTGGCGGAATATTTTTTCTTTCCTTTGAAGCCGTAATTGTACAAGGTGCGCCAATTGTCCAATACCATGGTCTTGTTCTGGGAATAGACTTCCAGCCGCTCTTTTGAATATGATTTGCTACCGTTAGAAAAATAGTTAATTACAGCATTTGTTCCGTTTTCGTATTTGAGGATAATACTCGCATTGTCGGTATTTTTCTCCGGATGTATTCCCAGGGCGTTCATCATCACTCCGGTTACCTTGCTTCCGGTCAAATAAGTTATCAAATCAATAAAATGACATGCTTCCCCGATGATTCGCCCCCCTCCGGTAGTCAAATCATGTACCCAAGAATCCGGAGGTATATATCCCGCATTCATCGTAGCTATAATATTTATGGGACTACCGTCCAGCCTGTCTTTTATCATTTTGCTAAACGGCGAAAATCTCCGGTTGAACCCTACACTGATGCTTCTGTCACTCCGGGTATATGCCTGAATAATCTGTTCGAGTTCGTCATTAGTAATAGCCAAAGGTTTCTCTACGAACACGTGTTTTCCGTGTTTCAACGCCTCTATTACCATGGGAGCGTGTAAATGATGGCGGGTAGTAATGATGATTAAATCCACTTCACTGTCATTCAATATGGTTTGAATATCTGTCGTGACATTGGGAATTCCGAATCTTTTAGCAAGGTTGACCGACGAGAGTCCTCCCGAACTTGCGATGTACTTTACAGGTGCTTGTATTTTTTCCAATATGGGCAGCATGGTAGCTCCGGTGAAATTTCCGGCGCCGATAATAGCGGCTACTCCGCCGGTGGCGGCAAACGACTTTTCTGCTAACCGGATATGACGAACCGGTTCCCCTTGCGGTTCGTACGCCAAGATGTTGGCAATGGAATCCGTATCGTCCAAATTTTCGTATATCTGCCGGTACTCTGTTATGGGAAATACACCTGATATCAGCGGTTCGACGTCTAATTTTTTGTTTTTCAGAAGTTGTAGTACCGTTTCGAAATTCCGTTTTTCGGTCCACCGGACATAAGGCAGCGGGTAGTCTATTCCTTTTATTTCATAATTTTCATCATAGCGTCCGGGTCCATATGAGCTCGATACTTGAAATGAGAGTTCTTTTTGGTAAAATTCGTCCCTCGACAACTCTAACCCCACTACACCGACCAATACGATGCGCCCTCTTTTTCTGCTCATTCGTGCGGCTTGTGTGATGATTTCATTTGATTTTGCGGAAGCGGTAATGAGCACACCGTCTGCGCCGTATTCCGAGGTTTGCGTCATGACGAACCGTACGGGGTCTATGCCTTTGGCGGGATTGAAGGCGTAGATTCCTTTTGCATTGGCGATTTTTACCTTCTTATCGTCGAGGTCATAGCCTATCACCCGGCATCCGTTCGCCATGAGCATTTCGGCAGTGAGTAAGCCTATCAGACCCAAGCCAATGACCACAAAAGTTTCGCCCATGGTCGGATTTGCCAGGCGGATACCTTGCAGCCCAATGGCTCCTACCACTGTAAAAGCGGCTTCTTCATCGGAAACTTCGGGGGGTATATGGGCTGTCAGGTTCTCCGGTACGAGCACATATTCCGCGTGGGGTCCATTGGATACCACCCTGTCACCAATTTGAAAATCCCGTACTCCTTCGCCGGTTTCGACGACTGTTCCTACATTGCAATATCCCAATGGGATGGGTTGGTTGAGCTTGTTGAACACCGAATCGAGTGTCGGTTTCAGTCCGTCGGTTTTGATTTTGTCCAACACCATTTTGACCTTATCGGGTTGTTGTTTTGCTTTCTGTAAATAGTTGGCTTTACCGAATTGCACCAACATACGTTCGGTACCGAGAGATACGAGACTACGGGAAGTTTTGACCAAAATATGCCCCTTTTTTACTTTGGGTACGGGCACGTCCTCCAGAACGGTCTTACCTGTCTTTAGGGATTGGATGAGTTGTTTCATGAACTAGACTTTTGATACAACAAATTTAAGTTTATTATTACTCGTTCTTGGTATTCTTTTATGATATTCGACTGCAATATTAATTTCATCACCTAAATATGCTCTAACTTTTTTTA
>CAZQPD010000101.1:0-5794 GCA_964595235.1 uncultured Polaribacter sp. | reverse complement strand
CGAGGCACGAGGAGCGAGGAGGAATCTTTCCTAATAACGTAAAGATTTCTCCCTCCGGTCGAAATGACACGGCTCCCCAACTATCAACTCATAACTCACAACTATCAACTATAAAAGGTTTCTCCCTCCGCTACCGCTCCGGTCGAAATGACACAATCCCTAATACAATTTGTTCAACTCGTCCACACTGGCTTTGGCATCGCCGTATAGCATGTCGGTATTCTCTTTATAGAACAAAGGATTTTGGATTCCGGCGTAGCCGGTAGCCATAGAGCGTTTCATCACGATGACTTTTTTGGCTTTCCAAACCTCAATGACAGGCATACCGTATATGGGGCTTCCTTCATCTTCGAGAGCGGCGGGATTTACAATATCATTGGCTCCTATGACCATGACCAAATCGGTATCCGGCAAATCCGGATTGATTTCATCCATTTCCAGGACGATATCATAAGGTACATTGGCTTCGGCAAGTAGCACGTTCATATGTCCCGGAAGGCGCCCGGCGACGGGATGGATACCGAAGCGGACTTGTTTACCGTCCTTTTGAAGTTTCTGTACCAGTTCGTGGATGGGGTACTGGGCTTTCGCCACTGCCATTCCATAACCGGGTACTATCACGACGGATTGAGCTTGTTTGAGCATTTGAGCCACCTCGGCATGCGTGGTAGAAGTAACCTCACCTTCTATATCCTGGTCGCCGGAAGAAGCGGAAGTCCCGAAACCACCGAAGATCACCGACCAGAAAGAACGGTTCATTGCCTCACACATGATAATGGAGAGAATTGCCCCCGAACTACCTACCAAGGCTCCCGTCACGATAAGCAAATCATTCCCGAGCATAAATCCTGCTGCTGCTGCTGCCCAACCGGAATACGAATTGAGCATGGATACCACTACGGGCATATCGGCACCCCCGATAGCCATAACGAGCATCACACCGATGAACAATGCAATAACCGTCATAATGAGCAAATACATCAAGCCGCTGGTACCCGGGTCTTGAACGAACAATACTCCCAACACGATACTGACCAATACCAAGGCTATATTCACCGTATGACGTCCGGGGTACAACAAGGCTTTGCTTCGTATTTTACCGTCGAGTTTTCCCCATGCCACAATAGAACCGGTAAAGGTGATAGCACCGATAAATACTCCTACAAATATTTCGATGAGATGTATCAAATGTTCTCCGTGACTCATCTCATGACCGGGAGTTTCCAAATAAGACCCGAAACCCACTAATACTGCCGCCAATCCAACAAAACTGTGCAAGATAGCCACCAGCTGGGGCATGGCAGTCATTTCCACACGGCGGGCTACGATAATCCCGATTACGGAGGCGATGATGATGGCGATAAGCAGATAAGTATGCCCTTGTACCGCTCCGCCCAACATGGTGGAGAGAATGGCAATCACCATACCTACGATACCGTATAATACGCCTCTCTTGGCGCTTTCTTGCGACGAAAGACCGCCCAAACTCAAAATAAACAATATGGCTGCGAGCAAATATGCAGCGGTTTGTACTCCTGTTGAAATCATAATCCGGTTATTATTTTCTGAACATGTTTAACATACGGCGGGTGACAAAAAATCCGCCAACTATATTGATACTGGCTACCAAGACGGCGATAAACGCCAAAATAGATACGGGATCAGTTAAATCCGGCTTCATCTGCAACAGCCCTCCGATGATGATTATCCCACTGATGGCGTTGGTCACCGCCATAAGCGGAGTGTGCAACGCATGGGTCACATTCCATATCACTTGCCAACCCACAAACACCGACAGCACGAAGACGGTCAAATGCTGCATAAACTCTTTCGGGGCAACCTGCCCTATCGCCAACAATCCCAAACCTATCAATACCAATGCTATCAACGAGCCGGCACCCGGACTTTTCTTGGTGTCCGGTTCCGCCGGTACAACAGGTTCCTTCGCGGGAGTTTTCGGTTTGGCGCTGACCGGAAGCGGTTCGGGTGGCCAATTGATTTTTCCTTCATAGACGACCATGGCGCGCTTGACAATATCGTCTTCCATGTCTATTTTAAAGCCTCCGGCTTTTCCCATATCGTCGAGAAGGTGAGCCAGGTTGTTGCCGTACAAACGGCTGGCTTGAGCGGGAAGTTGGCTCACTTTGCCGGCGATGATTACCCCGTTGTCCGTCGTATATACTTCACCGGGTTTGGTGAGGGAGCAATTCCCACCGGTAGAAGCGGCGAGGTCCACGATGACAGAACCCGGTTTCATAGCTTCCACGTGATAGTCCAGCCAAAGCTTCGGAGCTTCACGCCCCGGTATTTGCGCCGTAGTAATGACGATATCCACTTCCGGGGCTTGTTCTGCGAACAGTTTCATCTCGGCTTCGATGAACTCCTTACTCATCACTTTGGAATAACCACTTGCCGTCGAACCGTCTTCATCTATATCCACAGTGAGGAATTGCGCCCCCATACTGGTAATTTGTTCCGCCACTTCTTTTCTGGTATCGAAAGCCCGGACAACAGCCCCCAACGAATGGGCGGCACCAATAGCAGCCAAGCCCGCCACACCGGCACCTATCACCAATACCGTAGCGGGTTCCACCTTGCCGGCAGCCGTAATTTGACCATTGAGGAAACGTCCGAAATATCCTGCTGCTTCAATGACGGCACGGTAGCCGGCAATGTTCGCCATGGATGAGAGCACATCCATCTTCTGTGCCCGCGATATACGCGGAATGGCATCCATGGCTATGGCATTAATCTTCCTGTCTGCCAAATTTTTCAACAGTTCCTCATTGCGCCCCGGATTCAAAAAACTCATAAGGAGTGTGCCCGGACGCATCATGGCTATTTCCTCACCGGTAGGCGGTTGTACTTTCAATACGATATCCGCTTTCTCGTACAACTCTTTTGCCGTATCGACTACCACGGCACCTGCCTTCCGGTATTCCTCATCCGAAAAATTGGCTTTCTGCCCGGCACCGCGCTCTACGAAAACTTCGAAACCCTGCTTGCGCAAGCGTTCGATATTTTTCGGCGCACCCGCCACTCTGGCTTCACCGGGCCGTACTTCTTTGGGAATAGCAATATTCATAGAATTACATTTTAGTTTTGGCAAATATATTACATTCCGGCGGTAGAAAAAAATACTTTTCACAACAATTTCCACATTTCGGTTAAAAATATTCAACGATTTGCCGGTTTTCCCGAAATAACACGGGGAGATACACATTCACAACGGCTCATCCCCAATATGACACCATCCGTCTATTTATTATAACAATCCGGCACCTTTTTTTTGGATAATGCTGTCCTGGCAACGCATTTTTGCCGTGTATTAACCAAAACAAACAATAGCCATGAACCACATTATCCGTTACATTCCCGCCACACTCATCCTGTTCCTGTTATTTCTCGCAGGATGTTCCACCCCGAAAAACACCCGTACACAGACGGGGATAGAACTTGTTTTCCACCTGCAAAGAACCGGGGGAAATCTCATGATAGCCGTATTCGATAATCCCGGAAATTTCAAAATGCGCAAACCGGTTCGTACCCACAAGGTGCCCGCTGACAGAAAACAAATCAATTGGGTAGTGGAAAACCTCGAATCCCCTACCTTTGCAGTGATGTGTTATCAAGACCTAAACGGCAATGCCATGCTGGACAGGGAAGGCTATATTCCCGTAGAACCATGGGGTATGTCGAACAACCCCGTATTGACGGCTCCGCCGGAATGGAACCAAATCGCAGTAAACCGTAATCAAACATCAAATATCCACATCAATGTACAATAAACCCGCTATAAACAAGGTATTAATCTCCGTACTCACGGGGATCGGCATAGGGTTAATCTTAATCCTGTTGACTTCGCAATTCAACCTGACGTACTTCGTGCTCAATACGTTATACGGATTCACATTTTCATTCGTCAACTATCTCTATTTTGAAAACATATTCAAAAGACTGTCTTGGAAACACGGTTATACGACCTTCGTTATTGCCATCATAGGCAGCATTCCGCTCAATGCATTGACGTTCTTTCTGCTGAATTTAATCTCGAATATGATATTTTTCAAAAAGTCATGGGCGGAGTTCGCCACAAGTCAATCTTTGGTCGCCTATCTCGCCGTCATTTTCATTTCACTACTGATATCCCTGCTCATCATTTCGTATTACCTGATAAAAAAAATACATGTGCAGCAACTCGAAACGGAACGCCTGAACACCATGAACGAACGGGCAAAATTGGAGAGTCTGAAAGCCCAACTCGACCCGCATTTCCTGTTCAACAGCCTGAACGTTCTGGTCTCCCTCATCGAAGAAAACCCGGAGAAAGCCGGAAAATACACCATGAAACTCTCCTCACTGTACCAATATGTACTCCGGCACAGGGAACAACAGGCCGTTCCGCTGGAAGAAGAATTGGAATTTGCAGGAACGTACCTCTCACTACTCAAAGTAAAGTATGAAGATGATTTGCGGTTTTCCCTTCCGGGAAATGATACCCCGCCCGGAAAGAGGATCCCGCCGTTAAGCCTGCAAATACTCCTGGAGAACGCCGTCAAACACAACAAAATAAACCGTTCATCGCCCCTTCATATCGACATTGAAGTACATCACGATACGCTCGAAGTGCGCAATACCATTACCCCTTCCCCCACCGGTACTACGGAAGGCACCGGACTTAAAAATTTAGCGGAACGCTATACATTACTCGGCGCAAAACCTCCCGAAATCTCGCGTACCGGTTCGAAATTTATTGTTAAATTGCCACTGATATAATTCCGGACATGCAAACAGCCGTCATCATAGAAGATGAAAAACCTGCCGCCCGCAGGCTACAAAAACTCATAGAACGCCAAGGAATGGAGGTAACCGCCATCCTCCATTCCGTTTCGGACGGCATACACTGGTTTAATAACCACCCACAGCCCGGGTTGATATTCGCCGATATCAGGCTGTCGGACGGAACATTTTTCGACCTGTCCGGAAAAATCCCCCTCACCGCTCCGGTCATATTCACTACAGCTTATGACCAATATGCCATCAAAGCATTCAAAACCAACGGCATAGACTATCTGCTAAAACCCATTGACGAAAATGAACTGGAAAAAGCCATCCGGCGCTACCGGCAGAAAAACCATCCAACTCTCCCCGATTACAGCCGGATACTCGACGAAATACAAAAGTCAAAATCCTACAAAACCAGATTTGCCATATCATCCGGTCACCACTGGCACAGTATTCCCGTTGAAGATATCGTCTGTTTCCGTTCGGAGTTCAAATCCACCTTCCTCTACCACCGGTCGGGAAAATCCCTGCTCATGGAAGAGAGCCTGAACAAACTCGAGAGTACACTGAATCCCCGTGACTTTTTTCGAGCTAACAGACAGTACATCATTCATTATAAATACATCAAAAACATCGTCCGTTACGGAACGGACAGACTAAAAGTAATGCTGAAAAATTTCGATGCAGAAGCCGTTATCATATCGAGGGAAAGGGTTAAGGCATTCAAAAAATGGATAGGAGAATAAACGAACCCATACCAATACCCCGGATAAGAAAACGCTTCAAAAAAACAAACCGGATAAGTCTATAAATAGGCTCTGCTGAAAAACTCTCAAACACGAGTTGAGTTGATAGTTTTGAGTTATGAGTGTATAGTTGGGGGCGCGCTGTCATTTCGATACGGAGCGGTAGCGGAGTGAGAAATCTTTTGATTTTAGGGAAAGATTCCTTCCCAAAATGCTTCGGGACACGCCTCACTCTTTACGTCGCTCGTTCGGAATGACACGGG
>CAZQPD010000100.1:0-11802 GCA_964595235.1 uncultured Polaribacter sp. | reverse complement strand
TTTTTAAAATGATGTCACTTTCTGAGTTTATAATTTCCATATATCCGTTGTGGTTACCGATATAAATGTCACCTTTGGAATCATCGTAATACATGGTAGAGGTATCTGATCCGGACAGTCCATTTACGGAGGAAATTTTACGGTATTCGTGTGAGTGGATGTCATAGTGGAAAATACCTCTATCTGTAAGGGCGACAATTTTCGAATCATCAATATAGAAATCATAGACTTTACGATAGGAAAAAAAATCTTTCCATCTGTCAGAATAGTCGGATTGTGCAGTAAATATCCATGGAATGAATGATATAATAATGTAGGTAATAAAGCGGATATTCATATACCGGTGGATTTATGGTTTATTGAGTTAACGTTCGGTTTGCTCTTTGTGTTGTGCCTTTTCTTAATTTTTATTATTTAGGTCCCCCTGTGGGGAAATGAGTTCCCTGTATTTATTGAAATTCACTTGCCAGGAAATGCCGACTCCGCGTGTATATCCTTGTTCCTCATCGGTAAATTGGTAGTCGGTTTTCCTTTGGAAAATTTTCAACATCAAATTCTCTTTTTTATTAATGGGAAGTTCGATGGATGCGACACCGGCGATATTGGCATTGGTGCGGTTTCCTGTCGGCACGTACATTTCGCCGTTGAAGCGGATGTTATTGTTTTTTCCGAAATGTGCGGCGGCGGACAGTTCCAGCTGGCTCTGGCGGTACAATTTGTCCGGTGAAATTTCCCCCTGGGTATATTGGAATCCGAAATTGACCGGGTCATCGGGATTGGAGAGTATGCCGACCAATGCGTTCGACACGGTGGCGGAAAAACTGTCGATACTGCCGCTACTGGCATTTGCCAGTCCGGTGTTCAGCAGGTTGTTGCTATCGATAAACCGGTCAGTCATGAGTAGCGAAAGGAATTGTATCATCATATTGCCGGTATTCTGTTCGTTCAGCACAAAGTCGAGTTCGGAGCTGATGTCGATAGGGGCATTAGGTGCTGTGATGTCGAATTTTTGTATCGAATGGAAGAGCTCCCCGGTGATTTTGGTATGCAATTCCAAGTCGATTTTCCGGTTGGTTTGGTAGTCGGCGAGGAGTACTCCGGGGTTCGCTTTGGTCTTGTATATGGCTTCGATATCCAAAATGGCTTTGTACGGGTCGCCGGAGAATACGATGGTACCTCCTTTTTTTACATCGAAATATTTGCTGAAAAAACCGTATTTGAATATATAAAATCCTTTGTCCACTACGTATTCTCCGTACATATTGAAGATGCCTTTGGTATCGATATACATTTGAATGTTTCCCGTACCGTTTCCCCGTAGCGTACTTCCGGTGACGGGGTCCAAGATGAACTCGATAGTAGCGTCTTTCGTCAGGTCGAGGTTGAAGTCGAGGGTGAGCCCTTTGAATCTTTCGGCGGTATGTGAGATGCGGTTGTCTTCGTCTTGGCTTCCCGGTGCCGGTTTGTAATGAATGAGCCGGGAGGTTTCCACCGTTTTGATATCCGTCATCGGGATGATGATTTCCGAACCGGGCATGGAGCTCCCCGCGATACTGATGTTGATATTGTCGGTATTCCCTTGGATACGGGCGGTCCCTTTGAGGTATCCGGTTCCGTAGAATAGTTCGTTCTCTCCTTCACGGGTATTGATAGCCAATAGGTTGTCTGTTTCTATTTCGATATCGAGGTACCATTTTTTGAAAAAATAATGGGTAATGCTGCCGTTGAGCGAACCCGAAGTACCCAGGTATGAGTCCAGAATACGGGCGTCATGGAATTTGAATGAGCGTTTGTCCAGGAAAATAGGTGTGCCGTTTTCCAGCGAATAATCTACATTGAGGTAGGGGAAATAGACTCCCGTATCGTAAGCGTGAAGTATTCCGGAAAAGTCAGGATTTTCCAATTTTCCCTTCAATTTGAGTTTGCCGCTTACCTCTCCTCTTATTTTTTCCATGACACCTTTGCCAAGCCTGTTGAACAGCCCCAGTTCGTAATGGTTGAAAGCTATGGAAAGGTCCAAGCTGGGTACGTCTTTGACTATGTGTACGTTACCTTGTGTATAGAAGGTCTTGAAATCGTTTTTTTCGATATATACGTCCACGTTGTAATCGCGGTACGAACCGGCTCCCCGTATTTCACCGATGAGGTCTCCTTGCAGTTCGTCGTTAATGTACAAGTCCAGCACCTGTATATCGGCGGTGGGAATGAGTTGTCCTTTTTTCTTTTCTATCCAGATACCGCCGTTGAGCATACCTTTGAAGTCGAAGCCTTTCATACCGGGGATGATGTTTTGCAGGTAAATGCGGTCCAAATCCACATTCAGCGACAGGTTGTCTTTGCCCGATTGCATTCCTTGAATGAACAAGCCTCCTTTGTCTTTTGAATACAGGGAGAAGTCCCGGTATTCCAATTGTCCCGTAGCGGGCGAATAGACGATTTTGTTCTGGGTATCATCGCCGGGATTGAGCCACCATGTCGAGGAACCGATGTCTATTTTTGATTTGTGAAAACCCAATATGGAGTTCCCGGTACTGTCGATGGTGTGGTAGAACGAGAGGTTGTAACTGTCGTGCTTGCCGGCACCTCCCGTGCATTCTGCCCGGAAATGAAGGGTATCGTTCAATGTCTTGTTAATCAAGTATATATTCTGCAACGAATAGGTTTTCGAGCTGATGGAGTCGATATTGAGCTGGGTGTTGAAAAGCGGGTTTTGGTTGTCTATTTGCAGTTTGAGTTTGTGCCATGTCATATCCTTGTAGGCGAGTTCTTTGGTTTTTAGATTGAGTTTGAACACGGCATTGTCGGAGTCAATTTTTCCTTTCAGTTTGATGTGTCCGGGCAGGTGGATGCCGGGGTAGAGTATGTCGAAAAATTGTTTTTCCAGACGTATGTCGTATTCCAGGTGTTGGTGGGGTTTGATGGCAGCGGGTTTGTAGTGTGTATAGATACTTCCGAAGGCGTTCTGTGCGAGTTTGCCGAGGTCTTCGAAGTCGTAATGACCGGATATTTTAGCCCGCAAGAGACCTTTTGCCGAGATGTTCAGATGCTGCAGGCTGTCGCCGGAATGTGAAGTGATGAATATTTTGCCGAATGAATGACTTTGTCCTCCGGAGGTAAATACAGCATTGTCAATAAGTGCTTTACCTTCCAGTTCTTCCAGCCGGTTACCTTGCATGTCAATACTGATGTCGCCGGACAGTACAGCGGTGGAATCCCTATGTTGCAGTTGTAGTTTGTTGAGGTCTAATTTGTCGATACGTGTGTGGAACCGGTACAGGTATTTCTCACCGGAGAGGTTGGCTATTCCTTTGAATTTGAATTTTACGTCCGGGTCGTCTGCCGATATTGTTCCGCTGAACCTGCCGTTTGAAAAATTTCCTTTGGCTGACAATCCGGTGTAGGAATATCCACGGAACTCGAACTCGTGCGAGCGGCTGTCTATCCGGGCGTTCATACGTTTGGGGTCAATCCCCGTTCCGGAAATATCAGCCTTCAGGCTTATGTTTCCGAATGATGTATCCCGTGTTACTTTTCCCAAAGGGAAATGAACGACGGATACAGTGCCCCGGTAGCTCAATTGATCGATATGCCGGATGCTGTCGAGGTTCAAATCGTATTGCCAATTGCCCAATCCGGTAGAGGTATGAGCCGTAGTATGTATTTTCTCGCCGGCAATACGTATCGAGCCCCGGCTCGCCAGTTTGCCCAGTGATTCGAAAAAATCTTTGTTTCCCCGGTGGAAAGTTTCAGGGAGTAGGGCGTGCAGTTGCGGATAAGCGGTTATCAATGTATTGTATTGAGCAGATATCACGGGTTCTTTGCCTTCGCGCGGGATGATGCCGGTGAGTTCCACTTTGCCTTTGAAAACACCGCCGGTTCCGGTGGTAAGGGATATATCTTCGATAGTGAGCCGGTTCAATGTTCCCGTGGCATGACATTGAAAATGGTACAGGTCGTCATTTCCCAACGGGGAATAGTATTTCTGTAAATCGTATAATGCCAAATCCGCTTCGTCGATACGGATATCGAGTTTTACCTTGTCCACAAAGTGTTTGAGGTCTTTTTTCTCATATTCCATGATGATATCGCCCCGCACCGAGGACCGCGCAGTGGCGACAGAGGTGTGAAGGAAGTGCATGTAAGAATTGGTATAGGTGAAATCGGTCTGCATTTCCTCGATACGGATACCTTTCTCATTGGTCAGTGAGAGCCCGCGTATCTTGCCATATACGTCGCTTCCTTTGATGGCGAAATGGGTTACCGTACCGTTTATACCGTAATATGCTACTGTGGGTACGGGAGCTTTGTTGAAATCCGTAAGGGTGAAAGAAGCATCCGATACTTTGACCAGGTCCGATTTCAGTAGAAAATGGGATGATTTCGAGTCATTCCCCTTATCGAGTAAGGCGATAAAACGGTTCAGTTCGTCGATGCTGTCGCCTTTATAAGTGCGCATATTGACTTTCAGTCCGGATAGTGTAGTGGCATTGAGTAAGGTTTTTCCTTTCAGTATTTTGCCGAAATCCACGATGTCGGAGCGAAAACTCCCAATATATATCAGGGTATCGTTCCGGCTGTCCCTTGCCAGCAGGCGGGAGAGTTCCACCTTTCCGCTTCGTGTGATTTTCACCCGGTCGATTTGTATCACGGCACCGGTTTTCTGCCGGACATAGCCGGTAAGGCGTTGGCCCAAATAGGTCTGTACCCCCGGAATGCTGACGATAAGAGCCAGGATGACAAGAAGTAACAGGATTCCTGCCACCGTGATACGCACTATTTTTCCAATCCGTTTGATATGCTTACTTTTGCTTTTGTATGATACAACTTATGAACGTTCAAAAACCACGCCGCTTATCTCCGGTTCCGTTTACATATTAGCCATAGAGACCTCATGCGACGATACTTCGGCAGCCGTATTGCATAACGCAAGAGTGCTGTCGAATGTTGTAGCCAACCAGGAAGTGCACCGGCGCTATGGCGGTGTGGTTCCCGAATGGGCTTCCAGGGCGCATCAGCAACATATCGTTCCGGTGGTTCATGAAGCACTCCGACAGGCAAATATCGGAAAAAAAGACCTATCCGCCATTGCCTTTACCAAAGGTCCCGGATTGACCGGTTCTTTGCTGGTGGGTTTGTCGTTTGCCAAAGGGATGGCACAGGCGTTGGGCATTCCCCTGATAGGGGTCAACCACATGCAGGGACATGTATTGGCGCATTTCATAGATGATGAGCGTATGCAACGCCCCGGAGTACCTTTCTTATGCCTTACGGTCAGCGGCGGACACACGGAAATCGTCAGGGTGGATGCACCGTTGCAAATGACCGTACTGGGGCGTACTCTCGACGATGCCGCCGGCGAAGCCTTCGACAAGACTGCGAAATTACTCGGTTTGGAGTACCCGGGCGGTCCGCTAATAGACGCTTTGGCAAAAGAGGGAAATCCTCTGCGTTTCGAATTTACCAAACCCAAAGTACAAGGCTTGGATTTCAGTTTTAGCGGATTGAAAACGGGAATACTCTATTTTCTGCGCAAGCAGATAGCAAGCGACCCGGCATTTATCGAAAAAAACCTGCATGACCTGGCAGCCTCCGTCCAACACACCATCATCTCCATTCTGATGGAAAAAATAACCATGGCAGTGGAACAAACCGGTATCTCCCGGGTGGCGGTAGCCGGAGGAGTCAGTGCCAATTCCGAGATCAGACGGCGGCTCGAACGCCAACGTGACGAAGCGGGTTGGAAAGTCTTTATCCCCGCATTCGAATATACAACGGATAATGCCGCTATGATAGGTATTACCGGCTATCTGAAATACCTCGAAGGAATGTTCGACAGCATGGAAATTACGGCGCGTTCGAGAATGCATATTTCCGAATGTTAATGCCGCAAAATGCCTCCCGGACTCCGCCGGGCAAATGACGGTATTGCCGAAAAAAAGATAAGAAAATATTTTTTTTGTAAAATTGCCCTTGGGAATAATATTTATTTATAAATTAGTCCCATAAAATTTTAACGATAATCAAATGGGTGATTTCAACGTAAAAATGGCAAACAGCCAATCGGAACTCAAGAAATTTACACGTAATTTGCTCAAGGACGTCCAGGCTTTCGAATATATGCTGGATAACAATTGGTTCGAGACGGGAGTGACCAGAATAGGAGCGGAACAGGAATTTTGTCTGACGGACAAGAACTCCAAGCCATACTCCCGCAATACCGATATCCTCGAAGCGGCAAATATGGATAACCTCAGCCCGGAATTGGCGCGGTTCAATCTCGAAACCAATGCCACACCCCGCAAGTTCGAGAAAAACGCCCTTTCGCTGATGGAAAAAGAGATTTTGAGCGACTTAAAGAAAATCAGTGAGATAGCCGCCCGGTTCGATGCCGGTATCATTCTGACCGGAATATTGCCGACTTTGAGAAAATTCGATGTCGAGCGTGAAAATATCACCCCTATCGACCGGTATTATGCACTGATGGATGCCCTCCGGGAAATGCGGGGCGAGGAATTTGTCATTAACATTCACGGGATAGACGAATTGAATATCAAACTCAACAGCGGACTCATCGAAGCAGCCAATACGGGATTCCAGGTACACCTCCAAGTAGATCCCGGTGACTTCGTCAAATATTACAATATCGCCCAGGTCATAGCGGGTCCCGTACTCGCCAGTGCGGTGAACGCCCCCATGCTGTTCGGTAAAAGGCTGTGGAAAGAAACGCGTATCGCCCTGTTCCAACAAGCTATCGACACCCGGGTGAGTGAAGAACATATCCGGGACAGGCATCCGCGGGTGACCTTCGGAACGGATTGGGTGAGGGATTCGGTAATGGATATTTTCAAAGAAGACATATTGCGCTACCGGGTATTGCTCGGTGCGGATTTCGAAGAAGACAGCCTGAAAGTGGTCAAAGAGGGTAAAACGCCCGTTCTCAAAGCATTGACCGTGCATAATTCCACCATTTACCGTTGGAACAGACCCGTATATGGCATTTCCGGGAACGGGAAACCCCATTTGCGCATCGAAGCGCGTATGTTCCCCGCCGGTCCCAGCGTCATCGACGAAATGGCAAATGCCGCTCTCTGGCTGGGCTTGATGATAGGCTATGCAGCCAAATACGACGATATAACCCGCTATATCAAATTCTCACAAGCCAAAGAGAATTTCTATTCTGCCGCACGCGGAGGGTTGAGTAAACAGTTTACCTGGTTCAACGGTGAAAAAATCTACGCCGACAAACTTATACTCAAAGAATTGATTCCCGTGGCGGAAGAGGGATTGAAACAAATGAATATCGATGCGGAGGATATAGACAGATACATGACCGTCATCCGGGAAAGGGTGAAAAAACTCACCACAGGTTCCGACTGGATGATACAGGTGTTCAACAAATTCGAAGGAAAGGCTTCCAAAGAGGAAATTATGAGCCTGATAACCTGCCATTCCATTAAGAACCAAAAGAAATCCCTGCCGGTACATAAGTGGAAAATACCCGATATTCAGGATTTGCCCCATTGGCATCCGTCGAAATTGCTGGTGGAGGAAGTCATGATGACCGATGTCCTGTCCGTTCAACCCGACGACATTGTAGAACTCGCCGCCGATATGATGAACTGGGCGAAAATCCGCTATGTTCCGGTCGAAAATGAAAAAGGGGAATTCACCGGATTGCTCACTTCGCGCAATTTACTGCGTACCCTGCGCAAATTCGACGCAAAAAAATTCAAAAACCTGAAAGTAAAAGATATCATGATTTCCTCACCCGCTACCATCCAACCGGAACAAAAAGTGGAAGATGCGATGAAAATCATGGAGGAAAACAAAATAGGAAGCCTGCCTGTGATTCACAACGGAAAATTGGTCGGGATGCTCACCGAGACGGAATTTTTCCATTTGAGCAGGCGCTTGTTCGAACGCTTTAAATAACAAAAGCACATTAGTAAACAGAAAAACAAGTAGTTAAATCCTATTTGTAAGTACGGTTACCTGTTCTTTGCAGCTCGTATTTTTATCGTAATTTTGAACCGTTAAAAATAAGCAGTCATGAACAAAGAACAGATTATCGAAATATTAAAACAAATATCCACCGGTGGAAAGGTGACGGATATGTCCGGACAAGTGCGTGATTTGGAAATTTCCGGTGACAGGATTTGGCTGGAAATTCAATCGACCAACCCTTCGCTACAAGCCAAAAAACAACTGGAAGCCGATATCCTTAAGACATTCAAAGAAAAATTACCCGGAGCGGAACTCAAAGTGACGGTAAAAGGGACAATAGCTACCAAGCCTGTGAATATCAATCCCGTACCCGACAGACCCCTGCCTGAAATCAAGAATTTAATAGCCGTAGCATCCGGCAAAGGAGGCGTGGGAAAATCCACCGTTACCGCCAATCTCGCAGTTACCCTGGCGAATATGAACTTCAAAGTAGGCGTACTGGATGCCGATGTCTATGGTCCTTCCATGCCCATCATGTTCGATGTGGAGAATGAAAGACCTCTTATCAGCAAGGTGGGAAACAAGGAACTGATAAAACCCGTGGAGAACTACGGTGTCAAGATGCTCTCTCTCGGTTTCTTTGTGAATCCCGATGATGCCGTTATCTGGCGGGGAGCAATGGCAAATAAGGCATTAAAACAGCTGCTGTTCGATGCCGATTGGGGAGAACTCGATTTCCTGCTCGTCGATTTGCCTCCGGGTACCGGCGATATCCACCTTACCATGGTACAATCCGTTCCCTTGACCGGTGCCGTAGTGGTCAGTACTCCGCAGCCCGTTGCGTTGGCTGACGCCAAAAAAGGTGTATCTATGTTCTCACAACCGGAAATAAATGTGCCCGTACTCGGTATCATCGAGAATATGAGCTATTTCAAACCCGGAGATTGTGGGGGTAATACCTACTATATTTTCGGAAAAGACGGGGCGAAGAACCTCGCATCTGATTTGCAAACCGCCTTTCTCGGAGAGATACCCTTGGTACAGAGCATACGTGAATCCGGTGATGTAGGAAGGCCGGTTGCCTTGCAGGAAAATACCGATCTCGAAAAAGCCTTTGTTAGCATTACCCGGAATATGTTGACACAATTGATAAAAAGAAACAAAGAAATGCCACCTACCGAGGTGGTGAGAATAACCAATAACAGCGGTTGCGCTGCCAATTAGGTTCCTGATGACTACCGAACAGAAAGTAAAGCAAATACTCGATGAAATCCGCCCTTTCCTTCAAAGGGACGGAGGGGATATCCGGCTGAACAAAGTAGAGGGAAGCACCGTTTGGGTGCGCTTTACCGGATATTGTTCGGTATGCAACAAGAGCGCCATGACCCTGTCGTCCATTAGCGCTTTGATAAAAGAAAAAGTGCCCGGAATCGAGCAAATTATTAATGAAACATAGAGAAGAATGAAGGACAGCAGGGAGTTGACCACCATATTTTCAGCCTATTTGGAAGACTACTTACGCGAACTTCCGGATGATAATTTATATACCCCTGTGGTCTATTCGCTCCGTTCCGGAGGCAAAAGGCTTCGTCCCGTACTTTTGCTCGTTTCCGCTACCGGTTATGGCGCTGCCGTGGAAGAGGCATTGCCGGCGGCTCTCGCAATAGAGATTTTTCACAATTTCACCCTGTTGCACGACGATGTCATGGACAATGCCCGGATCCGGCGCGGAAAGCCGTCGGTGTATCACAAATGGAACCTCAATACGGCTATATTGTCGGGGGACGTGATGCTCATACAAGCGTATGAATTGTTGACACGCCTCCCCGCCGGCTGTCTGAACCAACTCCTTCCGGTGTTCAACACGGCAGCACGTGAAGTATGCGAAGGGCAGCAGGCGGATATGGATTTCGAAAACCGGGAACAGGTATCGCGTGACGAATATTTGCAGATGATACGCAGAAAAACGGCAGCTCTATTGGCTGCATCCTTGCGAATGGGCGCTATCACCGGAGGTGCGGATACGGAAGAACAAAATACAATTTACGAACTGGGAATACGTCTCGGATTGGCTTTTCAATTGCAGGATGATTTGCTCGATACCTTCGGTGACGAGCAGCGTCTGGGTAAGAAAATAGGCGGGGATATTTCGGAAAATAAGAAAACCATGCTCTACGTACTTACTTATGAACGCGCAGACGATGCGGACAGAAAAACGCTCATCGAAGCATACCGGACCAAACCGGAACGGCCGGCAGAGAAAATACTGGCGGTAAAAAGCCTGTTCGAAAAATACGATGCACACCGCGAAGTAGCCGCTATGGTACACCAATACAGCCGTGAAGCGACAGAATTATTGAAGGCTTTGCGATTGTCCGGCGAAGCCGGACAATCGCTGGCAACCTATATCGATAAGCTCGCACAGAGGGACTATTGAGGGGGCTGCTGAAAAGTTTATTTTTAGTTGATAGTTGTGAGTTATGAGTGGATAGTTGGGGGCATGTCATTTCGCTACGGAGCGGTAGCGGAGTGAGAAATCTTTTGTAGTTGATAGTGTTTAGTTTTGAGTTGATAGTTGGGGTGTGTCATTTCGAACGAATGTGAGAAATCTTTTGCTTTGTTTGAAAAGATTCCTCCTCGCTCCTCGTTCCTCGTCGCTCGTTCGGAATGACAGCGCACTCCTTACCTCGTTCGTCCTGAATGACAGGCGCGTGTCTTTTCGCTACGGAGCGATAGCGGAGTGAGAAATCTTTTGTAGTTGTGGGTATTAGGTTTTTCAGATGAAAGGTCAAAATACACACTTTTTGGGATACTACTGTTGTGTCGTATAGGTTGACGTTGTCTATCAGGTTCACCTTAGCCTTAAAGGTAAAAGTTAATCAATAATATTATATTCCGATTAATATTGGAGCATAAAAAAGTCTATGCAATACGACTATTTATATTTTTTTTGTTTTGTAGAATTGCAATCTATTTTTTTGTAAGTTTCAGAATGTCCTTCTTTTTCAAAATACATAATTGTTAACTCTCTACATTCTTTTCCAATATATAATTCGTGAATTCCCGAATTAAATTTATAAAACATATCACTAATTTTTTCAAGTTTGTAATTATATATAATAGAATCGTTTTCTTTTTTAGTGATTTTATTATTTTTTATTTCAAGAATAGTTTTATTATTTTTATTTGGTTCTACATTTGTTATATTTATCGTTTTAATAAGTGCCCACTTTCCTTTTAACTCACAATTAGTTGACAATATATTTGAAATTTTGTTACTATTTTTATCAAGATGTAATTTCATATTTTTTTCATCTGATTTCAGGTTAATACATGAAATCAAGAAAAAAAAATGGAATATATGTAATATTACCTTCATATTATTTAGTTTTTGTTCTTGTTCTTCTCCAAAGTGCCCAATCTACATTTTTCTTTGTTGCTATCATGGCTTTTCTATTTGCAGATGTTTTATTTTGTAAATATGTTGCATTAGCATTTAAAAACGATTCATATTTCTGTTCATTTTTAAAAATTTTTTCATATTTTTCTTAAATTGATGCATCCAAGCTAGCATAACCATTTGTAAACGCCTGAACACTTCCACGATATGCCATTGCGTAATACCAATCATCTGAATGTTCAGACCCATAGGCCGAATCAAACTCTTTCATACCTTGGACAAACGTTTCAATATTTCCCTCAAACATTGCCTCGTGGTCTCCATGATTTACTTCTCTTTTGGATTTTGCCATACCCCAATATCTGTTACTTTTTGCCGGTATTATAAACACATTATCTTGATTCATTATAAATCTCTTAAATATAATATTATAAGTTTTAGTAGAGGTTAGCTTCTTA
>CAZQPD010000099.1:0-9339 GCA_964595235.1 uncultured Polaribacter sp. | reverse complement strand
TTCTCCGGGTCCGGACACTTCGATATCAGCAGATGATTCTTCACCAGGCTCTTCTGTAACCTCCTCTTGCGGTTCGTGTGATTCCACTTCTACCGTTTCTTCTTTTTTCTGTTCCTTCTCTTCGACCGCTTCCGGAACACTTTCTTCCGCTTTCACTTCATTTTTTTCCTCCGGAGCATCCTCTTGAACTTCTTCTTTGTCCTTATCTTCATAGACGGACTGCTTACCGAACTTCTCTACCAATAGATAATAGAATATCGCCCGGTATTTGTTCTTGTTGGAACTTCCCATTTGTTCGCATACTTCGGCAATAGCTTTATCGAGCTCTTCGCTGTCTTCCAGTCCCAACTTTTTTATCAAAAAGTTTTTCTTAACGGTTTTCAATTCGTCTTCCTGTGAGCATGATACTACTTCTGCATCCTTCTTGTAGATGGAAGGTCCTAAACCTTTGGTTACTTTGGCGAGCAATCCGGCGTCCACTTTCAAACCCAAAGATTCGGCCTGCCCGGCATAAAAATCAATTTTTTCTTGTAATTTTGACATGATACTGTCATTTGTATCCCGTTTATTTACAGATATTCAGCAGGTGTAAACGGGAGGCATTAGACTTATTTATCGTTTTTATCTCCTTTCCGGTATCTGCTCCTGCCCGGAAAGGCTTGCAAAAATACACTTTTTTTTCATACAAAGGCAATTATGGATTGGCATAAATTCCTGGCAAGCAATATCCAGGGCAATCTGAAAAATACTCAAACAATAGTTTTGAGTTGATAGTTGTTAGTTAATAGTGGTTAGTTGGGCGCATGTCATTTCGATACGGAGCGGTAGCGGAGGGAGAAATCTTTTGTAGTTGTGAGTTATTAGTTTTTAGTTGATAGTTAGGAACTTGTGTCATCCTATGCACTGCCTCCGGTGATTTTAGCAGAGCCTGTGTAAAAAGAAGCCGCTCCGGGAACCGGAGCGGCAAAAAGGATTTAACCTGCCTTCCAATCAACGGTTGGCAAATACAAACCTGCCGTCTTGTGCATCCAAGACGATACGGCTCTCTGCCGTAATAGCGCCGGACAGTATCTCCTTCGACAGTTCATTGAGTATTTGCCTTTGGATAACCCGCTTGACGGGTCGTGCGCCGAACTGCGGGTCGTATCCGAGTTCTGCGAGGCGTTCTACTGCTTTGTCCGTATAGTCGAAGTCCACTTGTTGACCGGACAGCACCTTGCGCAGATGATCTAATTGCAAGCGTACGATTTGCTTTATTTCTTCCTTGTTCAACGGGGTGAACATGATGATTTCGTCGATGCGGTTGAGAAACTCCGGGCGCAGGTTCTTTTGCAGTAATTTGAGGATTTCCCGTTTGGTATTTTCGGTTATTTCATCGCGTTTGTCCATGTCTATGTTTTCGAAGCGTTCCTGGATGATATGCGCTCCCATATTGGACGTCATGATGATGATGGTGTTCCTGAAATCGGCTTTACGCCCTTTGTTGTCCGTCAATTGTCCTTCGTCGAGGACTTGAAGCAGGATATTGAAGGTATCGGGATGTGCTTTCTCTATTTCGTCGAGCAGGATGACGGAATAAGGTTTGCGCCTTACGGCTTCGGTAAGCTGCCCGCCTTCGTCATATCCCACATAGCCGGGAGGTGCTCCTATGAGCCTACTGACGGCGTGGCGTTCCTGGTATTCGCTCATATCGATACGGGTCATGGCGTTTTCGTCATCGAACAGATATTCGGCGAGGGCTTTGGCGAGTTCGGTTTTACCTACTCCTGTGGTTCCTATGAACAGGAATGAACCGATGGGGCGGTTGGCATTTTGCAAACCTGCCCGCGAACGCCTTACGGCATCCGAAACGGCTTGTATGGCTTCGTCTTGTCCGATGACCCGTTTGTGCAGTTCTTCTTCGAGGTGTAAGAGTTTTTCACGTTCGCTTTGCAACATTTTTTGTACGGGGATACCCGTCCATTTGGCGACCACTTCGGCTATATCTTCGCTGGTTACTTCCTCTTTGATAAGGGCATGTGCGGATTTTTCATTCATTTCGTTTTGCAGGTCTTTGAGCCGTTGTTCGGCTTCTTTTATCTTACCATAACGCAATTCCGCCACCCTTTCGTAATTTCCTTCCCTTTCGGCTTGTTCGGCTTCGAGTTTCAGCTGTTCTATCAGGCTTTTGGTCTCTTGGATATCTTCGATGATTTTCTTTTCGTTTTCCCACTGTACGTGAAGCTGTTGTCTCTGTTCTTTCAGGTCTGCAAGCTCCTTGGTAAGCACTTCGAGTTTTTTGGTATCGTTCTCGCGTTTGATAGCTTCAATTTCTATTTCCAGCTGCATGATTTTCCTGTCCAAGACGTCGAGTTCTTCGGGTTTGGAATTGATTTCCATCCGGATTTTGGCGGCAGCCTCATCCATCAGGTCAATGGCTTTGTCGGGTAGAAAGCGTGAAGTGATGTAGCGTTGGGACAAAGTGACGGCAGCGATGATGGCATTGTCCTGGATGAGAACTTTATGGTGGGCTTCATACTTGTCTTTGATACCGCGGAGTATGGATATGGCGGCTTCGGTACTGGGTTCGTCCACCATTACCTTTTGGAAACGGCGTTCGAGGGCTTTGTCTTTTTCGAAGTGTTTTTGGTACTCATCGAGTGTGGTGGCACCTATGGCGCGCAATTCCCCTCTTGCCAGTGCGGGTTTCAGGATGTTCGCAGCATCCATGGCGCCTTGTCCGCCGCCGGCTCCTACCAGGGTATGTATCTCGTCGATAAACAGGACGATTTGTCCGTCGGAAGCCGTTACTTCTTTGACTACGGATTTAAGGCGTTCCTCGAACTCCCCTTTGTATTTGGCTCCCGCTATCAGTGCGCCCATATCGAGTGAAAAGAGTTCGATATTTTTCAGGTTTTCGGGCACATCCCCCCGGATAATCCGGTGTGCCAAGCCTTCAGCAATGGCAGTTTTTCCCACACCGGGGTCACCGACCAGTATGGGGTTGTTTTTGGTGCGCCTCGACAGGATTTGCAATACACGGCGTATCTCCTCGTCACGTCCGATGACAGGGTCTAATTTGCCCGAACGGGCGAGTTGGTTTAGATTTTTCGCATATTTGTTCAGTGCGTTGTAAGTATCTTCGGCGCTTTGGGATTGTACTTTGGCACCTTTGCGCATTTCGCCGATGGCTTCTTTCAATGCTTTCGACGTAACCCCCTTGTCTTTTAGCATTTGTGAAGTTTGGTCACCGGCTTTGAGCATCCCCATCAGGATGTGTTCGAGGGTGACGTACTCGTCGCCCATATCACCGGCTATACGTTCGGCTTCGGTGAGGGCTTTGGCTGCATTTCGCGACAGCATGATTTCGCCCCCCGAGACTTTGGCATATCCGTCGAGAATTTCGTCCAAACCTTGTAGAACTACCTGTGGGCTTACCCCGGTTTTGTTCAGCAAATGCGGGATGACCTGCTCGTCCACTTCGAGTATGGCTTTGAGCAAATGTGCGTTTTCTATTTGTTGATGCCCGTATTGTCCGGCTATCTGCCGGGCTTTTTGTACGGCTTCTTGTGATTTTATAGTAAATTTATTAAAGTTCATCGTTAGCGTTTTTTTTAGTTTCTGATTAATACAAATGACATTTTCATCATGATACCTGCAAAGCCCGTTCCAATGAAAAAATGACAGAAAAACCGGACATTTTGACTGAAAATGAGCCGGTTATATGACTTTCAGTCATGTGGAAATTATTTGGGTGCTGCTAAAAAAACCTCAAATACTCAGGGTCTGCCGGAAAACTCTCAAACAATAATTGAGTGGATAGTTTATAGTTATGAGTTGACAGTTGGGAAGCACTGTCATTTCGACCGGAGGGAGAAATCTTTTATGTTTAGTGAAGTTTTTCGCCGGCGTGGCAGGTTGGCTCACCGGTTAGAAATGCCCACCCGGCATTTTCTTGACGCTCTGCCCTACAATCTGAAAAATTCAGGCACTTCTGCGATTTTCAGCAGACCCTATAATAGGCTCTGCTGAAAATCACACCTGCGGGCAATTTCGCTGATGGGCAGCCTACTGCGCTGGCAAATAATTGCCCTGTATTGCAAAAAAACCTGATTTCCCTCGCATTTTTACCACAAAATACTTGCATAATTCATCCATTTTTCACGTATGAGAGCGGGTTCCGGCAGACCCCAACAAACAGCCGGATAGTCCAAATACACTCAATTTATGATAATATTATGTGAATTTTATTAATTTTTTTTCACCAAATGCTGGCATTTCAAAAAAATAATGTATTTTTGAGTGATGAAAAATAATGACAATAAATTCGAACCGGGTGATTATTATTGGGACAAAAGAGGGTTCAGGATCTTTACAGAACAGTATTTGCTCAGACGCGGGTATTGCTGTAAGGACAACTGCAAACACTGTCCTTACGGATTTTCCGGCAGGAACAATCCGGAACATTCAAAAAGCAGATATTCTGATAAGATATATAACAAAAACACCTGGAAATGAAAAGGACATATACATTGACCGCCATCTTTCTTCTGTTCGTTTCATGCGCCGAGCTGGGAAGCATAATTCAAGACAATGCTATCAGTGACGCACAAATAGCTTCGGGGCTCAAAGAAGCATTGGAAAAAGGAATTAATATCAAGGTGAGCCAATTGGCTCAAAAGGATGGTTTTTTTAAAAACGACCGGGTGAAAATTCTCTTTCCTCCTGAATTACAAAAAGTTGAGAACACACTGCGAAGCATCGGATTATCTTCACTTGCCGACAAGGGAGTAGAAATGCTCAACCGCGCTGCCGAAGAAGCGGTAAAAGAAGCTATCCCCATATTCAAAGAAGCCATCATGCAAATGACTTTCGACGACGCCCGGAGCATTCTCATGGGTGAACAAGATGCAGCCACACGGTATTTGCAACGCACTACCTCATCCGCTTTGCGAACTAAATTTTCGCCCGTCATCGACCGCTCTTTTTCCAAAGTGGGTGCGGCAGAAATATGGCGTCAAATCATCAATAAATACAACAGCATCCCTTTTGTAAAAAAAATAACCCCTGATTTGACAGGCTACGTTACGGACAAAGCCCTGGAAGGTGTATTCTATATGGTCGCACAAGAAGAAAAAGCTATTAGAACCAATATCCGCAACCGTACAACCGATTTGTTAAGGAAAGTTTTTGCCTTACAAGATTCCAGACAATCATAGCATATTACCATGATACCGGCTATCGAAATCCCAGGTTTCCAAATCGGCATTCTCAGCATAATATTACTCGGAGTGTTAATATGGTACCTGCCCACAGGGCACAAGCCCAAACCCTTCCGGGAAGTCTATAAGGGACAAAATAAGAATGTGGCACACATCTTGGAAGAAATAGAAAAAGAGACTTTAAAACAATTGAAATATAATAATACGCTCTGGACATATTTCGATTCGGAAAATGAGAACCACACTCTGTTTTTCCTTCATGGAATGGGTGCCGACTACCGCATATGGTGGCAGCAGATTCACGCCTTCAGGGACAGATACCGTATCATCGCCATTAATTTGCCCGGCAACATCAGTACCACCGAAGAAGCGTCACAAGGAATTATCCACATCCTTGACAAAGAAAACATTCCGAAAGCACATTTTATCGGTACTTCCATGGGAGGGTATATCATCCAACGGCTTATGCTTCTCGCTCCGGAACGGCTGCTTTCGGCTGTATTATCGAATACTTTCCCTCCAAACAAACTGAAATGGGCAATAAATAAAAATACTTATTTTACCACGAAATTGACACCCGGATGGGTCATGTGGAAAATGATATGGAAAAACTACAACAATCAAATGTTTCCGGCTTCAAACCACACCGAAAAACTTCGAGCTTATATTTTGAGTACACCTTTCAATAAAAAACATTTCCTCAACAGATTCCATGTCGTCACGGATTATTTCGAACTGAAACTAAATCAGGATATCAGAAGCATCCCTAAACTGATCATCGAATCAGACAACGACCCGCAGATTGAAAAAGAACTACAAAACCTGCTAAAAAGCCATTTCTACGAAGCACGGATATACACATTCCATAATGGCGGACATTTTCCTTATGTTTGCCGTGCTGATGAATATAATCTTACACTAAAAACTTTCTTAAGTGATACCTACCATTAAAAAAATACTGGAATTTGTCAGCCGCTTACCTGTCTATATCAGCGGCTGGATTGCTATTTTTCTTTTTAATTGGCTCATCGTACCGGGCTTCTCCAAGTGGTTCGGTGTAACCCTGGACCCTAAAGTCATACCTTTGGATTTACGCTTCCTGTACGATACCGATCATGTAAATGAACTCTTTCAAACCTTAGGGGCGGAAGGACGGAGGGTATATACATTATTCGAAATACTGGCAGATATCCCGTATATATTTGTATATACTTTGGTCTATATGGCTACTATCTACATGCTGTATAAAAAAAACTGGCATTGGGCGATACTCCCTTTTTTGGTCGGTGCTTTCGATCTTGCTGAAAACTTCAGTATATTATACCTGTTGCATCAATATCCACAGTTGGATATTACCCCGGTACTTTTTTCCTCTATCATGACCAGCCTAAAATGGTCATTCGCCGCATTGACTTTATTGTGGGTAATCGTAGGACTTATTAAAAAAATATTCTTTAAGCCCCCGGAAAATGAATATGAAGAAATCCAATTGTTTCCATAACACTCCTGTTCCCGGACCTGCATTATTTTATGGCATATCTTTTGCTTTTGTATCTTTGCTTACATTATAAATATTATGTCATGAGAAAAACTATTTTCATCATCACCGCACTATTTACCTCCCTGGTATTACAGGCTCAAATGTTCCGTAATATCATCGTACAGGCGCCGGAAGGCAAGGGTATATACTTGTTTATCAACAACCGGCAAATAAATCCGCAACCCATGCAGGAGGTAAAAGTAACGGGATTGACGGAAAATTTCTATACGGTAAAAACCGTATTTGCCAACGGCAGAAACGTTCAAGCCAACCTCTACCTGCCACCCATGACGGAAATTGTGTATTCCCTGCTGCCCGTATCACCGGACACATACGAATTCGCCATTTCGGGCGTCAGCCCGGTCGATACCGCTATGCCGGTACAAGGACAGGTGTTCAGCTGGGGAAACCTCCCGGATATAAATACGGGTATCAATATTCAAATCATTAACAACAATTCCAACCAAAATATCCATCCCACAGAGCCCATTACCGGCGAAACGGTCTATGTGGAAGGTTATTCCGGTGACGTGGGTTGCCAACCCCCGATCGATGAGGCGAGATTCCAAAGCATGCTCCGGACCATCGAAAATCAAGATTACGACGATACCCGCGAGCAGATAGCACGCCAAATCATCCGGAGTAATTGTATGGTGGTGGACCAGCTGGTAGCCATCCTCCGGCTTTTCGACTTCGACGACGTAAAACTGTCATTAGCCAAGTACGCTTTCGACTATATCTACGATATAGAAAATTATTATCTGGTAAACGACGTACTTACTTTCGACTCCGACAAAGAGGAATTACAAAAATTCATCATAAACAGGGGATATTAACTCCCTTGTATGAATTTTCAGCAGATCTTTCTTTGTGGAAAAAAATGTGTTGCGGATACGGTTACGGAAGCGCTATCCGTGAGTAATCCGGGCTTGTGCAGTTGCTATCCAAGCGATAGGCACGCGGTATGGTGAGCAACTCACATAGTGCAAGCCGGCTCTATGAAAAAAGTCGATGGAATCCGGGTCTCCTCCGTGTTCACCGCAAATTCCGATAGACAAATCCGGGCGGGTTTGGCGTCCTTTGCGAACCGCCATTTCCACCAATTGCCCTACGCCTTGTTGGTCTATCGTCTCGAACGGGTCGGCATCCAGTATCCCTTTTTTCAAATATACCGGCAAGAACTTACCTGCATCATCCCGGGAATAGCCGAATGTCATCTGTGTCAGGTCATTGGTTCCGAATGAGAAGAACTCAGCGGTCTTGGCTATTTCATCAGCGGTGAGTGCAGCACGGGGTATTTCTATCATCGTTCCCACCTTGTACGGAATACTGTCGCCGTATTCTTCGAATACCTTATTGATAACCGAACGGATTATCTGTTCCTGCATTTTCATTTCGCGCTCATTTCCCACCAATGGTACCATAATTTCGGGAACGGCTGTAATACCTCTTTTTTTCAGGTTCAATGCTGCTTCTATAATAGCGCGGGTTTGCATTTCCGTAATTTCGGGAAAGGTATTTCCCAGACGGCATCCCCTGTGCCCCAACATGGGGTTGAATTCCGACAGATCCTCCACTTTCTGCCGTATCTGTGCTACCGGAACACCCATGACTTCCGCCATTTCGCGTTGACCTTTTTCATCATGCGGAATGAATTCGTGCAAAGGTGGGTCGAGTAAACGAACAGTAACCGGATAGCCCTGCATGGCTTCGAAAATCCCTTCGAAATCACTGCGTTGCATAGGCAGTAATTTGTCCAGGGCGGCGCGTCGTCCTTTTTCGTCATCCGACAGGATCATCTCACGCATGGCAAGGATTTTTTCGCCTTCGAAAAACATGTGTTCGGTACGGCACAGACCGATACCACGGGCTCCGAATTTCCGTGCCGTAGCGGCGTCCTTCGGAGTATCCGCATTGGCTCTGACATAAAGACCGGCATGTTTTTCCGCCAATTTCATCAATTCTTCGAACTCCCCTTCGAGCGAGGGCTGTACGGTGGCTATTTTCCCCTCATAGATACGTCCGGTACTACCGTCGAGTGAGATCCAATCCCCTTCGGAAAATGTCCTTTCGCCCACACTGAAAGTTCGCTGCTTATAATCGATATGCAGGCTACCGGCACCGGCGATACAGGTTTTCCCCATCCCCCTTGCCACGACGGCTGCATGTGAAGTCATTCCACCCCGGGCGGTCAGAATTCCGTTGGCGGCATCCATACCGGCGAGGTCCTCCGGAGAAGTCTCTATCCGGACGAGAATAACCTCTTCGCCTGCTGCTTTTTTCTGCTCGGCTTCATCGGCGAAGAATACCACTTTTCCCGTCGCTGCACCCGGAGAAGCAGGTAAGCCGGTAGCAATTACGGTAGCTTTGTGCAATGATTCTGCTTCGAAAACCGGGTGAAGCAGTTCGTTTATTTTCACCGGATCAATTCTGCCGAGCACTTCACGTTCATCGATGATTCCTTCATGCCACATATCCACGGCTATCTTTACCATGGCGGCACCGGTTCGCTTTCCCGTCCGGGTCTGCAAGAGCCACAACCTTCCTTCCTGAATGGTAAATTCGAGGTCTTGCATATCGCGGTAATGCCGTTCCAAT
>CAZQPD010000098.1:0-4318 GCA_964595235.1 uncultured Polaribacter sp. | reverse complement strand
CATTCCGTGAACTTCGGATTGTTTGAAAAAGAACCCGTTGTTCAGGGCGGCAGTATCGAGTACGGCGGCGATGGAAAGAATTCCTTGTCCGCCTACACCGGCTAATACGATATTGGTAACCATCGTCTGATAATTTATGTGTTGACAGGAACGTTTTTCGTTGTTTTTTTCTTTCTTTTTGCAGGAATGCGAACACATGCCCTCCGGGCAATGATGACGGAAACGCCTTTGTATTGCAATTCTTTGCGGATAATTTCGACATTTTCGCTGTGGTATTTCGGCAAGGGGGTAATGACTTTCAGGTGTTTATCATCCACGCCCAATCCCAGGCAAATCTTTTCGAGCCGTGATCCGGCGAGGGATTCTTGACCGCCTGTCATCGCCACCGCTGAATTGTCTAATATCAATATGGTAACGGGTGTCCGGTGATATACGCAATCGAGTAGCCCTGTCATTCCGGAATGGGTAAAGGTAGAATCCCCTATGACGGCTATTGCAGGGTGTATGCCTGCATCGGCAGCTCCTTTTGCCATAGTGATTGAGGCGCCCATATCCACCAAGGTGGAAATGGTATAAAAAGGGTGCAAAGCGCCAAGTGCATAGCAGCCTATATCGCCGAACACCGGGAACAGTTCATCCGAGTTGTTTCTTATTTCATTGAGAACCCGGAATACATCGGCATGTCCACAGCCTTCGCAGAGTTGCGGAGGGCGCCCCGGCATCCAATCCGGTACTTTGTATGCCGGCGAATGAGCCTTGCCGAATGCAGCTGCGACGGTATCCGGATCGAGTTCTCCCGTGCGGGGGAACACACCGGATAATTTTCCTTTTATGACAGGATCCTTATTCGCAATGCCGGAAATTTTCTCTTCGATAAAGGGGTATCCTTCTTCCAGAACAAATAATTCATCTGAAATTCCGGCGATTTGTTTTATCAAATTTTCAGGCAGGGGGTATTGGCTGATTTTCAGGATATGGTAATGGCTTATATAGTCGAAGTTTTCCATCAGATAATTGTAAGCAATACCTGAAACGATAATTCCCTTCCGGCTGCCGGGTGATATCAACAAGCGGTTGAAAGCGGAATCTTCGGAAAGCTCGAGTAATTTTTGTTGCTTGTCCAGTAGGTCATTGTAAGCCGTTTTTGCATGTGCGGGAACGAGGCTGAAACGCCGGCTATTCCCCGGCAGGTGTATTTTGTTTTCAGGATATTTTCCGTGAAAAGTAACTAACGAACGGGAATGAGCCAAACGGGTAACCAAGCGTACCAATACCGGGATTTGTAAATTTTCCGATAGTTTGAACGCTTGGAAAACCATGTCGTAAGCTTCTTGTTGGTTGGTGGGTTCCAGAACGGGGATTTTGGCGAACCCGGCAAGGAACCTGCTATCCTGTTCGTTCTGTGACGAATGCATGGACGGGTCATCAGCCACTACAACCACCAGACCGCCATTGACTCCCGACACCGCCATATTGACGAAAATATCCATGGCGACATTCAGCCCTACGTGCTTCATCGATACCATCGTACGTTTGCCCGCATATGACATGCCCAATGCCGCTTCCATGGCGGTTTTCTCGTTGGATGTCCACTGTGCCACTATACCGTTTTCGACAGAATGCCGTTGCAGATATTCCATAATTTCGGTTGACGGTGTGCCGGGATATGCATAGGCACCACTGATTCCGGCGTCCATAGCGGCACGGGCTACCGCCTCGTCTCCCAATACGATTTCACGGTTTTGACGTAAGGATTTCATTTTATTAAATTTGTATCAAAAGTATCTTAACCGGCAAGTTTTTAAAATGACTATTATCATTATTAACCGGTTATTGTTCTTTGGGGTTACCGGGAGTGCGGGGGAGGTTTAAGAAATGAAAAAACATGACAATAATCATATTGATAAAAAATACTTAACTTTGCGGTTCAAAACATAAAAGAAGAAACTTATGGATAATAAAAAGAAATGCATCGTTTGTACCAAAACCGAGGATGAGGTTCCTGTTTTGGAGTTTTCTTTCAAGGGAAAGAAATATGCAATCTGTTCACAGCACATACCGGTGCTCATACACAGTCCGCATAAATTAGCATCGCTGGTACCCGGAATTCCTGCCGGGGACGAATAAATAGAAAACTACCGGAAATGGCGATATATGAGGTTAGGTTGCCCAAGATGGGTGAGAGTGTCATGGAAGCGACCGTCAGCAATTGGTTGGTTCAACCCGGGGACAGGGTGGAGGTAGATGACGGAATTGTAGAAGTATCCACCGACAAGGTGGATACGGAAATTCCTTCTGAGGTGGGCGGTGTGTTGAAAGAACACCGTTTCGCCGAAGGCGATGTTGTCAAAGTAGGGGAAATCCTGGCAATAATCGAGACGGACCAAAGCGCACCCGCAGTGGGGGAAAGCGTTCATGATTCATCAGCAGAACCCGGCATTCAGGAAGGGGGCGCAGTACCTTTTGTCCCGTCGCAGGAGGAGGTCCCCGGAACTATAGAAAACAAAGGAAATACGAATCCGTATTCCGGATATTATTCCCCCTTGGTGAGGAGTATTGCGCGGAAAGAAGGTCTCAGTCCGGAAGAATTGGCATCCATCCCGGGAAGTGGAAAAGGTGGCAGGTTGACAAAAGAGGATGTACTTGGTTATCTGAAAGAACGTTCCGGAATGAAAAAGAATGCAGCCATACCGGAAATGTCCGGGAGGAGCTCTGCCGTTTCCCCTTCGGAAAATGAACAAACCGTGATACCATTGGATAAAATGGGGAAGATTATTGCGGAGCATATGATCTATTCCGTGCAAACATCCGCCCATGTCCAGTCGTTTATAGAAATTGATGTAACCAGGATAGTACAATGGCGCCAGCGGGTCAAGGACGATTTCTTGCGAAAGACAGGTGAGAAACTTACCTATACGCCTATTTTTATGCATGCTGTCGCCCAAGTGATACGGGAATTTCCCATGGTCAATATACGTTTTGACGGGGAAAATATCACGGTATTGAAGTCCGTCCATCTCGGGATGGCTGCCGCTCTCCCCGATGGTAATCTCATCGTTCCCGTGATAAAAAATGCAGATGATTTGAGCCTGACGGGAATGGCGAAAGCCGTTAACCGGTTAGCGAAAGCCGCCCGCGAAGGAACTTTGAAGCCGGATGATATTTCAGGCGGTACCTATACGGTGACGAACATAGGGAATTTCGGCAGTTTGACAGGGACACCGATTATCAATCAACCGCAAGTGGCGATATTGGCATTGGGGGCTATCCGCAAAGTACCTGCTGTGATAGAAACACCCGCCGGGGATAGTATCGGTATCCGTCATCAAATGATTGTGGCACATTCATATGACCACAGGGTGATAAACGGTGCATTGGGTGGACGGTTCATACTCCGGCTGAAAGAAATCCTCGAGCAATTTGATGAAAACACCCCATTTTAGCGCCGGGTTCAAATAGTTTCCATGATATGGATAAAATCATCAGCGCGCAATGAAGCCCCCCCGATGAGTCCTCCGTCGATATCGGGCTGGGAGAAAAGGTCTCCCGCATTGGACGGTTTGACACTGCCGCCATAGAGGATGGGGGTATTGTCTGCTATCGTTTCACCGTAGTGTTTTGATATCCTGCTACGTATGTAGGCGTGCATTTCTTGTGCTTGGCTGGGTGTGGCTGTTTCACCGGTTCCGATAGCCCAAACGGGTTCGTAGGCGATGACGATACGTTTCCAGGCTTCACCGGGTAGGTGAAAGAGCCCGGCTTCCAATTGTTCGCCCACTACGGTAAAGTGGTCCCAATTCTGCCTGTCATCCAGCTGTTCGCCGATACAAAAGATGACGTTCATTTCTTCTTCCATGGCGAGAGAGACTTTTTCGGCCAGAATATCATCGGTTTCACCGAAATAATTCCGCCGTTCTGAATGTCCGAGAATCACCGTATTGATGCCGATGCTTTTCAGCATTCGCGCGGATACTTCCCCCGTATAGGCTCCCGAAGGTTTATGGTGCATATTTTGTGCTGCTATTTCGAGTCTGTCTGAAATTTCGGCGATACTGGTAACCGGATACAGCAGAGGGAAAGACGGGGCAATGATAACCCGTATGTCTTTATTTGCCGGAATTCCGGCTGAAACGTCTTCGGCGAGATCCAAGGCTTCGCCGAAATGCAAGTTCATTTTCCAGTTTCCCGCTACAATTTTTTTCCGCATGATAATTGGAATTGTTATGAGTGTTTCCGCTTGCTGCAAGCAGCAAGCGGAAACGGGTTGTATTATGAAGCGTTTTCCTGTTCAGCTTTATGCTTTTTGATGAGTTCTTCC
>CAZQPD010000097.1:0-5996 GCA_964595235.1 uncultured Polaribacter sp. | reverse complement strand
AATTGTAAGTTATTCATCACCTTAAGTATATTGAGAGGCTGTCCGTTCCGGACAGCCTCTTTTTTTTTCCGGGGAAAAAACGGCAACTTCATTTTCCGTATATTTGCTTTTCAAACACCGATCAGTCAATGGATATACAATATAATAAAAACGAAGACCACAACCGCCAACAAGCCGTGGAGCTAAAAAGGCGCTTGCTCGAAATCTACAAAGGCGGAGAGGAAAAACGAATTGCCAAAGAACACGAAAAGGGGGAGATGACCGCCCGCGAAAGACTCGATTATTTGTTTGACAAAGGGACTAAACGTTTGGAAATAGGTGCATTTGCCGGTGACGGAATGTACGGGGAGTACGGCGGATGCCCGTCGGGTGGCGTCGTGGTACAGATAGGTTATGTCTCCGGCAGGATGTGTATTGCCGTTGCCAATGACGCTACGGTCAAAGCCGGAGCATGGTTTCCCATTACCGCCAAAAAAAACCTTCGTGCGCAGGAAATCGCCATCGAAAACCGCATTCCTATCATCTATCTGGTGGATAGTGCCGGTGTTTTCCTGCCTATGCAGGATGAAATTTTTCCCGATAAGGAGCATTTCGGAAGGATTTTCCGGAACAACGCCGTCATGAGTAGCATGGGCATTCCGCAGATAGCCGCCGTTATGGGCAGTTGTGTCGCCGGAGGGGCTTACTTGCCCATTATGAGTGACGAAGCCATTATGGTGGATAAGACATCCAGCGTTTTTTTGGCCGGAAGTTATCTGGTGAGAGCCGCTATCGGCGAACAAATCGACAACGAAACCCTGGGAGGAGCCACGACTCATAATGAAGTTTCCGGCGTGGCGGACTATAAAGCGAAAGACGATAAAGATGCTCTGGACAAGATAAAAAGAATGATGGATAAAATGGGAAGTTTTCCCAAAGCGGGTTTTCACAGGGCAAAGCCGGAAGCGCCAAAGGAAAACCCGGAGGAGATATTCGGCATATTGCCCGCCAACCGTACCGGTGCCTACGATATGAAAGAAATCATAAAACGCCTTGTGGACGGCTCGGAATTTGACGAATACAAAGCCGGATACGGTAAGACGCTCATATGCGGATACGCCCGTATTGACGGCTGGGCGGTAGGTATCGTGGCCAACCAACGCACCGTGGTAAAAAACGCCAAGAAGGAAATGCAATTCGGAGGGGTCATATATTCCGACAGTGCTGATAAAGCCACCCGGTTTATCGCCAATTGTAACCAAAAGAGAATACCGTTGGTCTTTCTGCAAGACGTTACCGGCTTTATGGTAGGCAGTAATGCCGAACACGGCGGCATCATCAAAGACGGGGCGAAAATGGTCAATGCGGTAGCCAATTCCACCGTACCTAAATTTACCGTCATCATTGGTAATTCATACGGAGCCGGAAATTACGCTATGTGCGGCAAAGCCTATGACCCGCGTTTGATCGTATCGTGGCCCTCCGGCGCCATGGCGGTTATGAGCGGTGCTTCGGCGGCAAAAGTGCTGTTGCAAATAGAAAAGAGCCGTTTGGAGAAAAAAGGGGAGAAGATAGATGAAAAACGCGAAAAAGAACTATACGATACCATCAAGGAGAGATACGACAGGCAGATTTCACCGTATTATGCCGCCGCACGTCTGTGGACCGATGCTGTCATCAATCCGCTGGAAACCAGAAAATGGATAAGCATGGGTATCGAAGCCGCGAACCACAATCCGGACGTTCCCCGTTATAATCCCGGGGTGATACAAGTATAGAATTTACAGGCCGGCATTACTATTTCTTGACGATGAGTTTCAGTGTGTTACTTCCGGAACGATCGTCTATCCGTACAAAATAGGTGCCCGGAATCCAATTTTTTACCGTTAGCACCACATGCTCTTTTCCGGGTTGTGCTTCATACATTTTTTCCCCGAGCAGATTGAATACCGCAATGCGGTCGATGGAAGTTCCGTTCTCGACATGCACGACATCGCGGGCCGGGTTGGGGTACATCGAAACACTCTCCGCGCCGTAGTCCGCCACTGCGAAATCAGGGTCCCATATCATTTCGACCCATTCCGGATGGTCGATAAACGGGTTGGCGTTGCCCTGATAGTTGTATGCGGCTTCATTGCGGTCTATTTCCCTTTGGCTGACCGGGTCATTTTGATGCCATTGCATCAATAGTTCCAGTGCCCAATCCGTAAATACCTTGTGCTGGCTCCCGTCGAACATATCGAAGTTGTTCCATTCGCCGATTTGATCTTCATAGCGTGTCGCCACATAGAAAATCATCCGTGCGATATCGCCTTTGAACGCATCTATGGGTTCGAATACGGTTCCCGTATAGCCACCTGAAACGTTGGAACCCAATTTACTACCGTTCTCCGATACCCAGCTCGGGTTGTTTACTTCGCCGAAAGGGTAACTGCTCCTGCGGTTATTCACATAGCCGTCGGAAGGGACGACGAAATGAATATCGGATTTCATGGGATACGCCTCATCAAAAACACTCTGCGGGATGATATGTTCGCGGTTATAACAATCCCCTTCATCGTTATAATTGCCACAGGTTTCTACCCCATGGCTATAATTGTAGGGGTCGCTTTGATTGGGGCGTTCGGAATACATATCCAGTACACTGCCGTCATTCTCGTAATAATAATCGGAATCGGTATTGACATACCCGTCGTACAATGACCCGTAGCCCTGGTCGGTATGACCGTTGCTGATGATTTGGTGCAATTTGGTTTTCAGCGCAAAACCTGTAAGACCTTCGGTGCCCGAATAATAATTTGAAGGAATTTGCGCCGTGAGCAGGAGGGGAGCGGTAATAAGAAAAATCAGGTATGACAGAAGTGTTTTCATGAGTCGTTTCTTTGGATTAATGCCATATAAAAACCATCGTTTCCGGTGATATGGGTGAGAATTTTCTTTTCCTCGACCAATGTGTATCCCGGATGCCGGTTCAAAAACCGTTCCACTTGTTTTTCGTTTTCCTGCGGGAGAACGGAGCAGGTGGCATACACCATTTTCCCGCCGGGTTTCAGCATTTTCGAATAATCATCGAGCAGTTCCGATTGGATGCCGGTGAGTTCCCGGATACTTCCGGGGGATAATTTCCATTTGTAATCGGGATTTCTGCGCAATACACCCAGTCCGCTACACGGTGCGTCTATCAAGAGGCGGTCGGCGGTACCGTACATCCTTTTGATGATTTTTTTGTGGTCTATCGTCCGTGTACGTATGTTGTGCACTCCGTTTCTTTTGGCCCTTTGTTTGAGTTTTTCCAATTTGTACGGGTGGACATCCATCGCGATGATCTGTCCTTTGTTTTGCATCAAGGCGGCGAGGTGCAGGCTTTTGCCACCGGCACCCGCACAGGCATCTATGACCCGGTGTCCGGGAGACGGGTCGAGAAGGCGGGCGACGAGTTGGGACGAAGCATCTTGCATTTCGAACAAGCCATCGCGGTATGCTTGGGTTTGAAATACGGATGCGCGTTTTTCGAGGAACAAGGCTTCGGGGTACGCCGGATCCATATAGGTAGAAATTCCGTCTTTCGATAAGATTTTTTTCAGTTCGTACGGATTGATTTTCAGTGTATTGACGCGTAAAATGACGGGTGCTTGCGCATTTTGAGCGCGGAGTTCTTTTTCCCATACTTCCTCGCCGAGTTCCTTGCTGCCCAGCTCGTCTAACCAATCGGGTACTGACTCTCTGACAGGGCGGTATTCGAGGGCTTTGCGGTAGCGGAGTGCAATGGTTTTCCTACCGGGAATACCTGCTTTTTCCCCTCCGGGAAAATGGTATCCTTTCAGTGTCCATTGTACGGCGAGAAATGCCGTAATATGCCGTTCCCCGCCGAAATGCTCAATACCCGATACTTCCATATACAGGCGTTTCCACCTGACGGCATCATACAGGGTTTCGGCGATAAACCTACGGTCGCGGGCGCCCCATTTCCGGTTGCTTTTCAGCAAACGGTGCACGACCTTATCGGCGTAGATGGATTTATTGAAAATCAAATCCACCCCTTCGATAGAAGCGCGGACGAGGTTCGGATGGATATGTGTGGTTTTGTTCATAAATACCGTGCAAAAGTAAGATATTTTTCTGCGGTATGAACAATAACAAACTGACAATCCACCGGCTCGAATATGCTTTGATTTTAGAAGCCCTATGGGTAATTCCGATTAATACAATGCACCCGGAAAAATGCTCACTTGTGGACTACGGGCTATTGAAATTTTGAAATGAAAAATGGTGCATGGAGAATGCGGGGATGATATGGATGATTTTATGAAACGTTGTATCTAACAACGTCTCAATGATGGTTATGAAACGTTGTATCCAACAACGTCTCAATTATATTTATGAAACGTTGAATCCAACGTAGTTATGAGACGTTGAATTCAACGTCTCTACGGTGGGGTTCCGCCGGTACGTACACGTTCCCGGTCTATGCCAATACTTCCTGTACTTTATCGGCGGCTTCTTGGAATTCCGTGGCGAAATGGACGGGGATACCGCTTTCCTCAATCAGCATACGGGCTTTGTCGGCATTGGTGCCTTGCAAACGTACGATGATGGGGACGTTGATTTCACCTTTCATATTCCGGTAAGCATCGATAACGCCCTGTGCCACCCTGTCGGCACGGACGATACCGCCGAAAATATTCACGAGTATGGCTTTTACCTTCGGGTCTTTCAGGATGATACGGAAGCCCTTTTCCACTCTTTCCGCATCGGCGGTTCCGCCTACATCGAGGAAATTGGCAGGGTCACCGCCGGCTTGTTTGATCAGGTCCATGGTACTCATGGCGAGTCCGGCGCCGTTCACCATACAGCCGACGTTACCGTCGAGGGCTACATAGCTCAATCCGGCTTCTTTGGCTTCCACTTCGATGGGATTTTCTTCCCGCTTATCGCGTAATGCAGCCAAATCCGGGTGGCGGAACAAAGCGTTGTTGTCCAAGACCACTTTGGAATCCACGGCGAGGATTTTGTCGTCGGAGGTTTTTAATACCGGATTGATTTCGAACAGATTGGCATCCGATTCTACATAGGCTTTGTACAGGGCGTTTACGAACCGCACCATTTCCTTGAATGCTTGTCCTTTGAGTCCGAGATTAAAGGCGATACGCCGTGCCTGGAAAGGTAGAAGCCCATAAGCGGGGTCGATATCCTCGGTAAAGATCAAATGAGGTGTTCTTTCGGCTACGGCTTCTATATCCATTCCACCTTCGGTGGAATACATAATCATATTTCTCCCTTTGCCGCGGTTCAGCAATACCGACATATAAAATTCAGCGGGTTCGCTGTCACCGGGATAATAGACATCCTCGGCGATGAGTACTTGGTTAACCCTTTTTCCTTCGGGGGGAGTTTGGGGTGTTTTTAGCATCATCCCCAAAATGTTTCCGGCTATTTCACGGACTTCGTCCAGTGATTTGGCGAGTTTTACACCTCCGCCTTTTCCGCGCCCACCGGCATGTATTTGGGCTTTGACCACCCACCATTTGGTTCCGGTTTGTTCCGACAATTGCCGGGCGGCTTCCACGGCTTTTTCCGGTGTATCGGCTACGATACCGCGTTGTACCCGTACCCCGAAAGATGATAATAGTTCTTTTCCTTGATATTCGTGTAGATTCATAATATTATGGTTCTTATTGGTTCGATAATATTTTTTAAAGCAGCAAATTTACTAATCCTGTTTCAAATATTTGATTGATTCCGGTATTTTTTTATAAAAATAATAATAGTCTGCTGAATGTCACCGGGGCAAGTGTATAATTGAAAAATGGTTTATGATGAATGGTTAATGATGAATGCCGTGTAAATTTAGTATCCCGAAGCATTTTGGGAAGGAATCTTTCCAAGTTATGTTAAGATTTCTCCCTCCGGTCGAAATGACGCGGTACCCTAACTAGGGTCTGCTGAAAATCACAGAAGTGCCTGAATTTTTTAATTTGTGAAATGATGATGTATATAAATACTTCGAATTGAACAAG
>CAZQPD010000096.1:0-12841 GCA_964595235.1 uncultured Polaribacter sp. | reverse complement strand
TAATTTATACAAAACCTATAAAGACGAAGCACCCAAACGCTTACGAAAGGTACAGGAAGCCGCTATTCATAACCGGAACATCTTTGCCGAACTAATGGAAGCCGCCAAAGTCAGCTCGTTGGGACAACTTACCGGCGCTTTATTTTTGGTAGGAGGGCAATATAGACGGAATATGTAGGATGCGTGTCATTTCGATACGGAGCGATAGCGGAGTGAGAAATCTTTTATAATGGTCAATAGTCAATGGTTAATGGTTAGTTGGGGTGTGTCATTTCGATACGGAGCGAAGCGGAGTGAGAAATCTTTTGTTTTGTTTGAACCCTTATGAATTTACCCGGCTTTAAAGCATACTAACGGACGGGCAATAGCGATAAAAAAAATTTCGTATCTTTGCCCCGCAATAAACCGCGGGGTGGAGCAGCAGGTAGCTCGTCGGGCTCATAACCCGAAGGTCGCTGGTTCGAGTCCAGCCCCCGCTACTAGATGGCAATTTATTGTCTTAACCTTTTCTTTTTTTTCCTTCATGGATTAATATTTTTTTCCTTTGCAAATGCAGAATCATAAACCTTCCCGGTGGGAAGGTTTTTTTATTGAAAAGACGATACCGTTATCTTTGGATTTTCTTAATCCGTATCTTAAACCCGGCAAAAAGCAAGGTCATCACCGGGCTGATCAAATTAAAAAAGGCATAGGGCAAATAGCTGCCCGTGGCGACACCGAGTACGCCGGAATTATATGCTCCCCCGGTATTCCAAGGTATCAATACCGAAGTGACTGTTCCGGAATCTTCGAGGGTACGGCTTAAGTTTTCCGGAGCCAAACCTTTGTCTTTGAATGCCTGGGCGTACATTTTGCCCGGTACTACGATGGCGAGGTATTGGTCTGATACCGTAGCGTTAAAAAACATACAAGTTGCCGTGGTACTGGCAAAAACGCCGAAATCTCCTTTGGCTACACGTAATAAAGCCCTGCTGATGCTTTTTAGAGCCCCGATAGCTTCCATGATTCCACCGAATACCATGGCTGATAAAATCAGCCAAATGGTGGAAAGCATTCCCGACATGCCCCCGGAAGTAAAGAGCTTGTTAAGCAATTCGTTGTCCGTGTGAATGCTTATTTCCCCGGTAATGGCATCCATAACGGCTCTGTACGATTCGTGAATGCCGGGTTTGTGAGGAAGTCCCAACAGGTTTTGGATCACTTGCGGTTGAACGAGGACAGCGGCGATACCACCCAGCAATGTACCAGCGAGAAGTGCAACCACCGGTTCCACCTTTTTTATGATCAGGAAAATTACTATTACCGGAACTATCAGTAGCCACGGAGAAATAAGAAAAGTATCCGACATACCGCTGATGATGGTTTGCGCGTTGATATTTCCGCTACTGTCTTGTAAAAATCCCAATACGATGAACAGTAATACGGTAATGGTCAAAGAAGGAATGGTGGTATAAAGCATATAACGGATATGACGGAACAGATCGATGCGCGCCATGGCTGAAGCGAGGTTGGTCGTATCGGACATAGGTGATATTTTATCCCCGAAATATGCTCCCGAAATGATAGCTCCCGCTACCATTCCTTCGTTTATTCCCAGCCCCCTGCCGATTCCTATCAATGCCACTCCTATTGTAGCGGTAGTCCCCCAACTGCTTCCCGTAGCTACCGATATCACGGCGGAGATGAGAACAGCTACCGCAAGGAAAATGGTGGGATTGAGTATCTTTAAACCATAGTAAATCATAGTGGGGATGATCCCGCTGATCAGCCAAGTGCCCGCCAGGCTTCCTACTAACAACAATATTAAGATTGCACCACTGGTGGTTTTTATGTTATTATACACACTGTCGAGCATGGTATCGAACGATACGCCACGTACCAGCCCTATGACTGCAGCTACAAAGCCGATGAGAAGCAAAGCAAACTGATTGGGCCCCGAGGTGGCATCGTCCTTATAGATAACCAGGACATTGTAGGCGAGTAGCAACATGAGAAGCAGCACCGGTAGCAGTGCCCATCCCAAAGGCAACAGATCGCTTTTTTTCTGTGTGGACTGTATATTCACAGGGTAATATTACGGCATTTTTTTGTTTTGACAAAAAATGCGGTTCGTATGAACCAAAAAAAAGCCACCCGGAGGTGGCTTTTTTGCAATATGAATAATGTAGGTGATTATTCTTTGATAAGGTTATAAGAACCTGTTTGGTTTCCTGCTTGTACTTTTACGATATAGGCACCGCTGTCGAGGTGGCTCATATCGATTTGAGTTGCAGTGGTGGAAGGAGCAACTTCGAGTACTTTTTGTCCGAGCATGTTGAATATACTGACGTGTTCGATATTGCTGTCTGCTCGCAGGTTCAGAATATCCTTAACGGGATTCGGATTCATGACAAAACCGGCAATGGCATTGTCTTCCACTCCGATATTGCAATCAACATTCAGGGTAAAGGCTCCTACTGAAGAAGATGACCAACCATAAACCCTGATATAATATCCTACACCGTCTTCCAGATAAACATTTTCGAGAAGGGATGTATAACCGCCACAGCCGTCACCATCGTCATTGGCAACCATACAGGTCAATGATCCGGGATCACCGGTATATACTCCGATAGATGTATCATAATCAGCGGTATCACATGTAGAGAAGGTATAATAATGTCCGTCACCTTCAATAAAATACCATACGCCCGGTGAAGTGGTGGGATTGTTCGGATATTCGTCGCAATCTTCTACTGCTTCACAGATGGTAGCGTTGGTTGTATCACCGGAAACGGAATCACCGCAGGCTATAGTGATGGCTCCACCGGGACAGTCGTTATCAGGTGCCTCGTCGTACTTCATACAGAAGTCGTCGATACCGGCATACCAACCCCATTCTCCTAAATCATCATAGTTGAAACGGATTTGGAGAGCGCTGTTGATATAAGCGGTCACATCATAAGATTTGGTTTGCAAATCGGGGTCCAAGTCTTCATCGAATGTATCGAGTACTACCCAATCGGTACCATCGAATACCTCAATAGTAAACATCTGATCACCATACTCTTGGAATCCGACCAATACGGAGAACTCTGCATACGTACTGTTGGTGTCTTCCAGGTCGAAAACCGGCGAGTACAAAATAACATGGTTTACGGCACCGCTACCTTGGGCGTCATCGTCAAAAATAGCGGCGTTGGAATAAAAGTCATCGCCTGTAGGAGCATCATTTGAACCGAAAGCCCAATCTGCAGTGCCCTCTACAATTTCAGTGGACCAATCGGCTGGCAGTTCCGTACCTTCAAAGTCTTGATAATAAGTACAACCTGTAGGCGGGAAATAAGGAACACCACCACAGTCACCATTGAATTCATACACCATTTCAAAATTCTCTACATCCAAAGCCCAAGTAGCACCGGCATCTTCACTTCTCGCTACAGGAGTGCCTCCGAACATGTCGGCAGAAGTTACTTCGAGGTAATTGTTATCACCGTCAACATTGGTAACAACAGGCATAATCCAGAAATGAGTAATATCGGCTCCGGCTACAAAATCGAAAGGAGTAGCCAAATCCAAAACAACTTGGTAAATGTCATACCCAAAGTTGCTTCCCACTATCGTTGTAGAAGTAGGTGTCATGCCCATTGCATTTCCAATTACAGTACCGGGAAGTCCGGCATTGTCATCATAAAAATACAAATCAACCGAAGTGATATCGGAAAATGAGAAAACATAAAGTACCACCTGACTAAGTGAATAAGTATCATTGGCATCTACAACCAAATCGGCCGCGGACCTGAAATCCAATGAAGAAGAACTCGAATATCCCGTCTCAAAAGCATTGGACGGAACGCTTTCCGTACAAGCGTCTTCGGTAGAGCGGATTTGTACATCGTTGAATCGCGGATTGTAATCTCCGTAATCACTTACTTTATACTGCGCTGTCAAGGCAGTAAAAGCAAATAAGGAAATCATAAAAAAAGTAAATCTTTTCATAATGTTAATGGTTTTGATTATTACACATGGGGTAAAATTATAAAAAAAAATTAATATGACAAGAAAAGATATAAAATTTATAAGCTATCTGCTTTGGGGATTTGTCCCCGGGTTTTCTTTAACAATGCGAATAACCGCAAACCCAAAAGAACCGAGGCAAGACTCAAACCGGTGAGTAATCCGTACCAAATACCTCCGGCTCCCATCCGGCGGCTTAATAACCAACTGACGGGAAATGCCACAACCCAATAGGAAATAAAAGTGAGATAAAACGGTATGACTACATCCTGCAATCCGCGTAATACTCCCTGTAATACCACCTGGAATCCATCGGCGATTTGAAAAAAACCGACGATAACAAGGAGATGAACGGCTGTCCGGTATATCTCTGCCGCCATTTGTTCTTTTCCCGGATCGTTATATTCGGATAGAAAAAAATGCGGAAGCTCATATCTCAACAAAATGATGGAAAGAGTAAACAGCAATTCGAACAAAAAGACTTGTAATAATACGGAAACCGCAATGCGTTTAAGCCCTGCAAAATCATTCTTCCCCTTCATATTTCCTACCCTGATGGTAGCTGTCACCCCAAAACCTATAAAGACCATAAAACTGAGTGAAGCGATTTGTAAGGCTATCTGGTTGGCAGCCTGGGCAACACTTCCTAAGGTCCCTGCTATCCACACCGTTGCGGAGAAAATTCCCATTTCGAAAACTCCCTGAAACCCCGAAGGAATTCCGAGTGAAAGCATTTTACGAATGACCGGAAGGGAAAATAATTTCCGGTTTATCCCTTTCGAGTAAACGGACAAGACGGGTAGCATGCGCACATACAAATGTATTATGAGAGTTGTCAACACCCGCGCTGTCAATGTGCCGTATGCCGCTCCGTAAATGCCCATGGGAGCTATTCCTAACTTGCCGAATATCAATACATAGCTGATGATCACATTTAGCACATTGGCTATCAATGTGGAAATCATCGGATACAATGTGCGTCCCAAGCCATCGGAAAACTGCTTATAAGCTTGGAATATCATCACGAACAACAAGGAAAAGCCTACTATTCTTACATAAGGAACCGCTAATTCCACCACTTCGGGAGGCTGGTTCGCCCAACGTAAAAAAGGGGGAATCAGCATACTCATAGCCACCATAATGAGCCCCGTAGCGGTGTTCAGGAATAACCCGTTGTACAGGATCTTTTTCATCCGCAATTTTTTGCCGGACCCTTCCGCTTCCGATACCAATGGTGTGATGGCATACGAAAAACCGATGCCGAACGACATGATAAAAAACAATGCGGAGTTCGCCAGCGAAACAGCCGCCAGATTGACCGGATCCAACCAGCCTACGAATATATTGTCAACAATACCGACAGCTACATGACCGAGATACCCCAACATGACGGGCAGGGCAATGGAAGTGTTCCTCCCGAATTCCCGGGTATATCGCTCTATGCTTGCCATGATTTAATAATCGAAATACCAACCCGGCAAATCACTCCGGATACCAATATTCCACCATAACGTACTACCCGTGTCTGATTCCGGCAAAGGTTCTTCCAGCCGGAAATCACGGTAGATGACACTCCCGAAAATTTTTAACCGCGTAGCGGGATTTATCAAATAACCGCCTTCCAGGTACCCGTATTTCAAATGCCCCGCATTGCCCTGCCCGGTGTATATTCCGTAATCCGCATTACGCTCGTTGTATGAGCGGAAAATATCCCCTCCGTAAGCGGCACTTTCTTCGAAATCAAACCCTTTTACCCCTCCGGTAAATTGTCCGGCGCCATACCAACGCCCTTTATGATAATGTATGCGCAATATCCATTCGCTAAAATTCGCCCCCCAGGGATGCGCAAGCGGCTGATATACATGCCCGTATTCCAAGGATGCACGGGAATGGGAATAGGTATAGGGGCGAACCCTGTTGTATTCAGCCAGCAAATTGAGGTTTTCAATCTTAAAAGCATCGAGGTATTTTACACCCAACTGATAAGCGTATTTGTTAGCCCAATATCCGGTATCGTCAAAAAATTCGGAAACAGTAAGTTCATCCAATAAGAATTGGGAATAGACCTGCAATGAAGGGCGGATTTTGAATTTGGCGGAAGCCCCTACCATGGCGTTTCCCCCGCGCGAACCGTTGGCGTATTCCATCGCCCGGAACAGAATAACCGGATTTAAATATTGGACATCGAATCCGCGTTCACCGGTTTTTGCCCAGGTAACACTCTCGAAAAGCCCGATATTTACCCGGGATGATACGTTCCAATCGAGGTAATGGATAGCAGTGAACTTACGCTTAAAAGGCGTATCATTCCCCAAATCGATGCGCACATCCCGCAGCCATGTCCAGATACTCGTATATTGGATATGCCAAAAACGGGTGTCTATTTTCAAAAAAGTGTAGGGAGAACCCGTATCGGAAAGAAAAAGGGAACGATATCCGTCACCGATGAAATGCTTGTCGAATCCAAAGGACAGGTCGATGAACTTCATGGGAGAGACACTAATTCCACCCAGACTCACCGGAAAGTCGAACCCCGAATCGCCGAAGGCTTTGCTTACATCCCTGCCGGGTACCACTGCATAGGCTTGTGTGGGTTTTAGCGATAATGCATACCGGTCGAAATACCTGGCAAAGCGCCCTTGACTTTCCGCGATAAGCGAATAGAATCCCACCTTGTTCATCAAAGCGCCTTCAATACGCAAAGCGCGTGTATTGAGGTATGTATAAGGGATATCAGTACCGTCCTTTCCCACTTGTAAATCCACATAAGGGTCGAGGTGAAACCAGTATCCGTCACCCCGGATATCCAACATGTGTTCGTTCAGTAATTTGCGCCCCCACCACGAGGTTTTCGGTATGGTAAGCGAGGAATCCGCCTGTTGCAGCCGGGCTTTTGCCGCATATTTGTACAACAAAGGTTTGAATGCCGTATGGGTTTTTCCGGAGACAAAGAGGGGTGTAAGCCTTTGGTAAGAATCATGGGAGAAAGGAATGGGCAACGGGGCGGAATAGACCGGTTCGCCGGGAGGTTCCGTAGCCGGTTTTTCCGTAGCGGAAAGCCATTGTCCCAACACTCCGGTATCGGCAGAGAGATCCTGCCGTGCCTCCCGGCCGGTGCGGTAATAGAAAACGAAACGCTTGTCGATAGGTTTTCCCGATACCTCTGCCGGGCGAAATGCCGGCATACCGGCAAAGGTGCGAAGCACCTGCCCGCGTAGCGGGCTTTCGCCCGGCGCTACGGAAAGCACCTTGAAACGCCCTTCTTTCGTAGCAGAAAAAAAAACGTTGAAGTCATGGGGAGTTACCCCTTCCGGGAAATGAAAATGTTCGTAAAAATAGGTGTTGATTTGTTCGTTGAAGCATTCGAATATTTCCTCTTTGCCGGGGAGTTCCTTACAAGTATCGAAAACCGGATAGGGAACGTCTTGCGCAAGGCTTATCCCGGATGACAAGAAAAATATCAGTGGTAGAATTTTATTCATCTGACTTTATCGTTTTTGGTAAGAGAGAAAATTAATCGAGCGGGGAAACCCGTCCGTTTTCCAGCCGGTATTTTTTCCGGCTTCCGGGGCATACGGCAATTCCTTTTCCGTCGAATACGAGCCGGTGTCCGTACCGGCTCATCCAACCGGTTTGTCTGGCGGGATTTCCTACTACCAGCGCATAGGGCGGGACGGGCTTGGTTACGACCGCTCCTGCGCCTATGAAGGCATATTCACCTATTTCATTTCCACAGACGACGGTAGCATTGGCTCCTATGGTAGCTCCCCGGCGCACTATGGTAGGCAGGTATTGGTCGCGCCTGCTTACGGCACTTCGCGGATTGATGACATTGGTGAATACCATAGATGGACCCAAAAATACATCGTCCTCACAGATGACGCCGGTATAGAGGGAGACATTGTTCTGTACTTTGACATTATTGCCCAGTACCACTTCGGGGGATACGACTACATTCTGCCCGATATTACAATTTTCGCCGATTACGGCTCCTGTCATAATATGACTGAAATGCCATATTTTGGTTCCTTTACCGATGACACATCCGGGGTCGATAACAGCGGTTTCATGGGCGAAATATCCAGAATTCCCTTTTTCCATTATTGATTAACTTACCGGTGAATTACCGGACGAAGTTACTATTTTTTCCGGTACCGGATAAAAAAATACCCTGCCGGAGCAGGGTAATCAACTACTTTTCACTTTCAACAAAAAGTGTAAAACAGGTTAGCAAGGATTTCAAAAAACCACTGCCGTACGGATAACACCGGAAACAGCAGGGCTTATTCCTCTATCAATGGTTTGCGGATACAAAAATACTTTTTCCGGATAAGGGCGGACACGGCGGATTATCGATTGCCTGATACGGATACGTAATCCACTTATTTCGCCGGATATGTTACCACCGTTTTCCCGTAAGGATCTTTTTGTGGATTATTGCCTGAAACACGCCGTTGACACGACAAAACCCCCTGTAAAATATTTTGTGTATTCTGAAAAAAGATAATTTATGTACTTTTGAATGTTAATAATGTAACAAAACAGCCATGGGATTCCTCAAAGCAATCATTGTGGACGACGAATACTCTGCCATTGAAAGTCTGAAATGGGAGTTGAACAATTATTGTAAAGACATCAAGGTAATCGAAACGTTCACCAATCCGGTGGAAGCGATAAGTGCGGTGAATTATTTGAAACCCGATTTGTTGTTCTTGGATATTGAAATGCCCGAGATGGACGGTTTCCAGCTGTTGCACAAACTCAATTTCCGCCGTTTTCATTTGATTGTCACTACGGCATATAACCAATACGCCATACAGGCTTTCAAAGAAAACGCGGTGGACTACTTGCTCAAACCTGTGGATCCCGACGAACTGAAAGCGGCGATACAGAAAGTAAAAAACCGGTTGGACACTTCGCCCGAACAGTTGGAAAAACTGGTGGAACGCCTGTTGCACAAAGACAGTGACGATATATTGCAAAAAGTCCCCCTGGCACTTTCCGACAGGGTCGTCATGGTCGAAAAAAGCGACATTATGTATTGCGTATCCGACGGCAATTATACTCGTGTATATCTGGACGGGGGGAAAGAATACATGCTGTCTAAAACCCTGAAAGTAATAGAAGGAATATTGGATGACCCTCAATTCATCAGAATCCACAAGAAATACCTGGTAAATATAAACTACATAAAGGAATACATGCGTGGTGACGGCGGTTATATATTGACACAAAACGGGGAAGAAATGCCCGTATCACGGAAGCATAAAGAAACGCTGTTGAAAAGACTTCATATCATCACGTGATTTTCCGCATGGCTTTCGTATATTCGGGGCGTTATATTTCCGGCGGATCTATGTACTCAATCATCGAACACCCGTTTGATAACGGAATGACCGTATTTGTATCGGGCTTTTTGTTTACCCTGTCCATATATCACATCATGTTGTTTTTCCAGCACAGGGATTTCGCATACCTGTTGTACAGTTTTTACATGGGCTTGATATTCGCTTATATTTCCATGCTCGGCAATCATTTTTTTATCGAAATGTATTTTCATTCCCACAAGGCGGAGTATTATCTTTACAGTCCGGCTATGCAGTGGCTGTTCAACACGGTATATTTCATTTTTGTAATTAATTATATCGAACTGTGGAAAGAGCGCCCCGGTTACTATGGTTTTTTGAAAGTTGCCATCATATCCTATATGGTGATTTGGGCGGGCTTGGTCATATATACGGGATGGACGGGAAACAACCGGCTGTTTTTGGACAGCTATGCTTTTTTCTTTTTGCCGACCGTATCGGTCTTGGCGGTATTGACCATGTGGGTGTTGTTCCGGATGGAGAACTCTTTGAAACATTACATTTTGATAGGTTCGGGGGTGTATCTGGTTCTATCGTTGGTGGCATTTTATGAAGCGTACTACGGGCATTCGGCGATATATTTGTTCTACTTGGCGGTGATGGCCGAGAGTATTTTTTTCGCATTGGGATTGGGAATGAAACGCAGGCGCTTGCTCGAAGAAAAACACCGTATGCAAGAATTGGCTATTGCCGGACACCGGCAAAATATTGAATTACAAAAGGCTATACAGAAAAAAATGGATGAGGAAATCCGTAAGAAAGTGCAAGAAATAGAAACATTGATAAAGGAAAAAAAAGAAAAAGAACGGAAAATCCTCGAAGCGGAACATACACGCAATACCCTGGAACTCCGGTTGCGCGCATTACAGACACAAATGAATCCACACTTTCTATTCAATGCCCTGAACTCCATTAAGCATTTTATCATATCGGACAAGAAAGAAGATGCCTCCTTGTATCTGGGAAAATTATCCAACCTGATACGGAAGATCCTCGATAATTCCAAAGTACGGGAAATCTACTTGAAAGAGGAACTCAATATCATGAAACTGTACGTAGAGGTGGAAAACCTCCGGCTGGCAAACCCCATACAATTGGACATTCACATACAGGGAAATATCACAGGCATAAAGCTACCCCCTTTGATCTTGCAGCCTTTTATAGAAAATGCAATATGGCACGGACTGGCATTGAAAAAATCGGACAAACGGATTCTGATAGAGATAAAAGAACAAAAAGGATATCTCATCATCCAAATCGAAGACAATGGAATAGGACGGGAAAAAGCTGCCCTTATCAAAGCGGCAAAACGCAGCGATAAAAAATCATTGGGAATCGCCCTGACCATTGAAAGGCTAAAAGCCTTTTTCGACAAAACACCGGGAGAACCCACCGTCCGGTATGAAGATCTCTATGACAGCAACCACCGCCCGTCGGGAACACGTGTAATATTGGAGATACCCGTCTTTCAAACCCAACAGGATGAATGATTGGAATTATATATGGCACCATCCCAACGAATTCGGAATAACCGTGTTCGTATCCGCCGTGCTCTTTGCCCTGGCATTGTACCATTTTATCCTGTATTTTCAAATCAAAGAAAAAGTCTATTGGCTGTATGCCCTTTATACATTCCTCGTATTTGTCTATACCTATTACCGTGACGGATCTTTTTTCCTGACGGATATGACCCGGGCTTGGGTTCCTCATATCGAACATTTGTCGGATATCATCAAATGGATTTATACTTCCGTATATTTTTATTTCGCCATGTGCTTTATCGAACTGAAAAAACATTTTTCCAAATGGCACAAATTCTATACACGTACAATTAATATTTCATTTGCCGCAGTCTTTCTGCTGGGACTCTATACCGTGCTCTCCGGAAACAACAAATTGGCGGAATACGCATATAATTTTTTCTACTTGCCTGTGATTTTTATACTGGGAATTCACTTGCTGTACCTGATATCCAAGACGCCGGGCAAGGTGAAATACTATCTGATGATAGGCTCGGGCGTGTACTTAATCGTCACTACTTACTCCCACATTCTCACATATACGGGAAACCCTTTCCGGGTGTTGTTCTATTCGGCTATCGTATTCGAATCTATGTTCTTTGCTTTGGGATTGGGAGCCAAAAACAAGAACTTGATGGAAGAAAAACACCGGATGCAAGCCAAGATATTGGACGAACACGAAAAATACCTGGCTTTACAAGAGCGTATCCACCACCAATTGGACCGCGAAATCGCCGAAAAAACGGATGCAATCCGCAAACTCGAAATGGCGAAAGCCGAGGCCGACAAAAACAAGTGGGAAATAGAACTGCACCGGCGGACTCTCGACCTTCGAATGCGCGCTTTGCAGACCCAGATGAACCCGCACTTTCTCTTTAATTCTCTGAATGCCATCAAACACCTGATCATAGCTAACGAACAGGAGAAAGCCGTGTATTTCTTGGGAAAACTCTCCCGCTTAATCCGCCTGATACTCGACAATTCCCGGAAGAAAAGCATCAGTCTCGCACAAGAACTGGATATCTTACGGCTGTACGTAGAAGTGGAAAATATCCGGTTGCACCAAAATATCTCCCTGACCATCGACGTGGAAAACGACTTGGATACGGATAATATCGAACTCCCCCCCTTGCTTCTGCACCCCCTTCTCGAAAACGCCATCTGGCATGGACTTGCCCATGTGAAATATGAAAAGAAAATACACGTCAGTGCCGGCACCCGTGAAGATATGCTTATTGTGGAAATAAGCGACAACGGAATAGGGCGTGACAAAGCCGCAGAAATCAACCTGTCGAAAATGCGCCCCAAAGAAGCTTCGGGCCTAAACCTTACCCTCGAAAGATTAAAAAACTACGCCGGTGATAAGGCGGAAAAAGCCCGGTTGTACTTCGAGGATATCTTTCAAAACGGAAAATCCGCAGGTACCAAAGTAGTGTTGGAAATCCCCCTTGACAAACTCTGATATTGCGGTGGCATATAGGTCTTTATTCGTTTTCGGGAGGAAACCGCGATAAAATTTCATCTACAAAATGCCGGATATGCGCTTCCCTTTTATCGGGATTTCGCGACAGCGTCAAATATCCCGTACCCGCTCCCTGCCATACGAGTTTTTTCTCCTTTTTGTCGATTATATCGATAAACAAAGTCCCCTCTGTATATCCCGATACATGCGCACGGTAATACGGACTGTAATAATACGGAAACCAATACGGGTCATACACATCGACCCGTTTGCGCGCTTTGGTATAAATACTCACTAACAAATCCGGCGTTTCCGACGTGCGGTATCCCTTGGCGGACATCGCCTCCCCGATAGCGTACAAGATTCTGCGTTTGTCCAATTCCGATATGGGTGCCTTGTCGATACCGGTCTTATAAAAAGCATAGGTTTTGTACTTGCCGAAATCGACATGGGTATCATAGTCAGTGCTCACCATGACAGGATTACACGAAACGGAC
>CAZQPD010000095.1:0-6723 GCA_964595235.1 uncultured Polaribacter sp. | reverse complement strand
GGATTACGCAATAATATCAATAGTAAAATGCAAGAAAAATCGAGGTTTTATCCAAAAAATCTTGCATTTATATCATCTGATAAAAGCGTGTTTATTTTGCCAACGCGGCAGGCTGGCTCACTGGATAGAAATGTCCACCGGACATTTTCTTTACGCTCTGCCCTCTCACAAATTAAAAAATTCAGGCACTTCTGTGATTTTCAACAGACCCTACTTTAAGTTATGATTTTCAAACTCGCCCGGCGCAATATTTTCCGCAATAAAAAAAGGAGTATCATCACGGTATTATCGGTGTTTGTAGCCGTATTTCTCGCCTTGCTGGTACGTTCCATGCAACTGGGCGTCTATGCCAATGTCATCGACAATATCGCCGGGAAATTCACCGGCTATGTACAGGTTCACGCCCGGGGATATTGGGAGGATAAAAATCTGGACAATGCCCTGCACATGACCCAGGGATTACGTGACAGCTTGTTGGCTCATAAGGGTATCCGCAACCTCGTTCCACGCTTGGAGAGTTTTTCCCTGGCTTCTACGGGGAGCCGTACCAAAGCGGCTGTTCTGACCGGAATGGACCCGGAAGCCGAAAGACTGATTTATCCGGTGGAAAAACGCCTGGTAGAAGGGGATGTGTTTACGCTTCACGAGCACGCCGTATGTATCGGTAAAGGGATGGCACATTATTTCGACCTGAAAACGGGCGATACCCTGTACCTGATTGGACAAGGATACCACGGGATGTCGGCGGCGGGACGGTTTACCGTCAAGGGAATTTTCGATTTGAGCAACGGCGAACTGAACCGCTCATTGGTTCTGATGCCCCTGCCCGTATTGCAGGAATACCTGTCGGCACCCGGCATGCTCACCAATCTGATTCTCGTCAAAGAGGAAAATTATCCGGAGGATACACTCGCCGGGGAATTGTCCGCCGGGCTGGGTAATGATTATGAAGTAATGACCTGGAAGGAAATGCTGCCCATACTGCATCAATCCATCGTGGCGGATAATGTCGGTGGCTTATATATGGTCTTTATCCTGTATATGATCATCGCTTTCGGCATATTCAGTACCGTGATGATGATGACACAGGAACGCCTGTTCGAATTGGGAATCCAAATAGCTATCGGAATGCGCAAACGTCTGATCATCAAAAGCCTGTGGATAGAGTCTTTTCTGCTGTCGCTGACGGGGTTGCTTGCAGGTATAGTGGTGGCTTTTCCCATACTCTATTATTTTCACTACCACCCCGTCCCCCTGCCTTCGGAGAAGGCAAAGGTGCTGGAAAAATACGGATTTATCCCCGAAATTCCCTTTTCCATCGACCCTTCGCTGTTTGTTACCCACGGGATGATTATCTTACTCATCACCCTGTTTGCCGCTCTCTACCCTGCCGTTACGGTCGGTAAACTTGATGTATTAAAAGCCATTCAAAGAAAATAATCATGCAAACCTTGATGAAAATAGCTTGGCGAAATCTCTGGCGCAACAAACTGCGTACCGGCGTGTTACTCGTTTCCATTATCCTCGGCTTGTGGGGGAGTATGTTCTTTATGGGGCTGATGCAAGGGATGAACCGGGTGCGCATTTCCTCGTCGATTAATACCTATCTATCTCACATACAGATTCATAACAAATCATACATCGAAGATCCGGTATTGGAAAATTTTATCGATACACCCGGTGCTTATACGGATTTCCTGCTAGGACAGGAACAAGTAAAGGCATTTTCCCCCCGGCTGATTACCGATGCCATGGTCAGCTCCTCCAAAGGCTCATTTCCCATCAAACTCATCGGGATTGACCCCACAGCCGAAGCTTCGCTATCGGAGATAAAAGGGAAACTCCAAGAGGGGTCTTACCTGAACCGGTATAAAAAACCCACTGTGGTCATCGGCAGGGCACTGGCGGAAAAATTAGGCGTCAAACTGCGCTCCAAGGTAAAATTCAATTTCGCCAATCTACAAGGCGACATCCTGGCGTACGGATTCCGCGTAGAGGGAATTTATAAAATCAACAACCTGATGATAGAGAAATCCTATGTATATATTGCGCGGGAGAAACTGGCAGAAATTCTCAATACCGGGGAACAAATAAATGAAATCAAAATACTAACCCGGAATATCAAAAAAATAGATGGTTTCAAGAAAGAATTGGAGAAAATCAACCCCCGGAACAGCATCCGTACCTGGGACGAGATAGACCCCGAACTGGGTTATGCACAAGATATGATGATGACCTTCACCCTGATATTCATGAGTATCGTACTGATAGCACTGGCATTCGGCATTATCAATGCCATGCTGATGGCGGTATTGGAACGCCGCCGCGAATTGGGAATCCTCATGGCTATCGGGTTGAACAAAGCCAAAGTATTCCGGATGATCGTAGCGGAAACCTTTTTTCTCATACTGATAGCCACACCCGCCGGGATGGGACTGGCATATGCCACCATCCGGTATTTCGGCATTCACGGCTTGAAATTCATCGGTGTGGAGAAAGGGATGGAAGCCTGGGGAATCGGGCGGGTCATCTATACGGATATGCCGGCCAAATACTATTGGATCATCACCGCTATGATAGTCCTGACTACATTTATAGCTGCTCTTTTTCCCGCACGCCGTGCGCTAAAAACCGAAATTTTAGAATCTATCAGAGATGTATAACCACCAAAAAAGATAACAAATGCCCGTCATCAAAACCATCGACCTGAAAAAGTATTATAACCGGGGTACTGAATTGGAAGTCAGGGCTCTGGACGGTGTAAACCTGGAAATCGATGCGGGGGAATTTACCGCCGTGGTAGGACCTTCGGGTTCGGGAAAGACCACCTTGCTGAACATCATCGGTGGGTTAGACCGCCCTACGGGCGGTAAGGTCTATATCGACGGTAAAGATATAAGCGGATTGAGTGAAAACGAAATGATAGACTTCCGCTTGCACCATATCGGTTTTGTCTTTCAGGCTTACAACCTGATTCCCGTTCTTTCCGCTTATGAAAATGCGGAATTTATCATGCTGCTACAAGGCAAAACCGAACGGGAAAGACGGCAAAGGGTCACAGAGCTGCTCACTGCCGTAGGACTGGAAAAACAAATAGACAAACGCCCGGCACAAATGTCCGGCGGTCAGCAACAGCGGGTAGCTGTTGCGAGGGCTTTGGCATCAAAGCCCAAGTTCGTCCTGGCGGACGAACCGACCGCCAACCTCGACAGCAAATCCACCACCCGCCTACTGGATATCATGAAACGCCTCAACGACGACGAGGGGGTGACTTTTATCTTTTCCACCCACGACCAACGGGTCATCGACCGCGCCAAGAGGGTCATCTATCTCGACGACGGGAAAATCGTTAAAGAAATACTTTCAAGTTCATGAGACACTTCATCTTGCTATTCCTGTCATCCGGCATCCTGCTACATGCCCAACAAACCGGAAATAATTGGCACTGGTCTGTTCAAGGCTATGTCAAATATCTCAATACGGTAAATTTTCACGATGCCGATACTTTCTATACCGACAATCTATGGCATCCGCGCCTCGACTTCAAAGGCTACTACCGGGACACCTGGACGTTTGCCCTGTCGTCGAGAAACCGCATTCTCTACGGTGACCGGTTGAAAAATCCCCTGTTCGACCGGGAAATACTGGATACGGACACCGGTGTGGCGGATTTGAGCTTCCTCCCGGTGAACCGTGATAACCTGCTGGTAAGTAGTGTTTTCGATAGATTATATTTGCAATATTCCTCCGGAAAATGGAATCTACGCGTAGGAAGGCAACGTATCAATTGGGGGATAAATACCGTATGGAATCCCAATGATATTTTCAATACTTCGAACTATCTGGATTGGGATTACGAGGAAAAACCCGGCAGTGATGCGGTTCGCCTGCATTTAGATACGGGGGGTATGTCCTCGATAGAAGGGGTCTATAAGGCGGAAAAGCCTGACGGCAAACGGGTGGATACCTACGCCTTGCGCTATCAATTCAACTTATGGCAGTATGATTTCCAGTGTCTGGGAGCCGTGGTTGATAGCCGTTTGGTCGCCGGCATAGGTTGGGCGGGAAGCATCGGCGATGCCGGTTTCAAAGGGGAATGGTCGTATTTCAGCGGGCAGGACGAACGGGGAATATGGGCCGGGAGTATATCATGGGATTACGCTTTTCAGAAAGGGACGAACCTGCTCGTATCCGGTTTGTACAATGGAGGCTACCAGGAGGATAGTTCACCGGTTTTGATGCTTTCCGGCGAACGGCTGCAAGCCCGCAACTTGTTTCCTTCGGAATATGCGGTGTTGGGACAATGGTCGGGAGATATAGGAGCCCCGTGGCGTTGGAGTATATCGGGGATATACGGGAATGCACATGATATGTTTATCCTCATTCCCCAACTGGACTATTCGCTGAAAGACAACTGGGACCTCTCACTCTACGGACAGTCGTTTTTTGCCGGTATTCCCGGCTATAAACAATGGAATTTTGTTACGTTCCGCCTGCGATGGAGTTTTTCGGGAGGGTAAATTTAGTTGATAGTTGGGGGCGTGTCATTTCGAACGAATGTGAGAAATCTTTTGATTTTATGAAAAGATTCCTCGTCGCTCCTTCGTCGCTCTGTCGGAATGACAGCGTTCCATGCATCGCTCATCCGGAATGACAGGGCACTCCTTACGTCGTTCGTCCGGAATGATACGGGGCGCTCCTTATATTGCTCTGCTTTTGTGATTTTCAGCAGACCCTATTTTACCACCAATTTCCGGATACTATGAATATGCGGATTGGTAAATGCCACCCAATATACCCCGCGGGTATATGTTTCCACATCCAAACGGTGTTTTCCGGCTTCCACATCCTGTACGGTAATTAATCGTCCTTCCGCATTATATACGGTAATTGTCCCCCGTTCACCTGCGGTATTCACCATACAATACTCCGCGGCGGGATTGGGGTATAATTGCAAATCGAAATGTACCGCCGGTCCGGTCAATCCGGCAGTACCGGAATACTGAAAGACAAACGGATCCGCCGCTCCCATACGGGGTAGTGACTTGACTTTTCCGTTTTCATTTACGGCTTTCAGATAATATTCGACCTCGTGCACCCCGTCTTCCACAGCGGGAATTTGGGAGGTATAGGCATGTCCTTCCCCCTGGTAGTTCATGACGGACGATTGCCATTGCCCGCCGTCCTGACGGTAATACAATATGGGATAACCTTCTGCCACAGGCGAACCTCCGTACGAAAAAACATCCGCTTGTATCTCGAAGCTGTTTTGATACGTTACTTCCCCGTGCAACGGATAATGCCGGATATGGAGCATTCCGGGGTCCGCAATGCCGTGTGTACGGCAGTGAAGCGCATCACTGTTAATCCAATCATCAGAATACACACCGGTAATTTCATATCCCGGCATGGCTTGTTCATAGACGGCTATCGCTTGGGCATCCAATGACGACCCTGTGAGCGGAACAAATACTTTGTCATTGAGAATCAGTGAATTGGTATAAGGGTTTACGTCATAATCATAATAATCCGCCGCTTGAACACGTATGACTTCATAAGGATATCCCCAAGAACAATTGTGTGTGGCAAAATAGTCTGCCACCGCCTCATAATCTTCATACCGGTAATCCGATGCAGGTACTTGTGTGATGAGTACCTTGTCCACATCGAGAAATTTTCCCCAGCAGTCGATATGTTTGATATAATCGTCCAACGGGTCCGGTAGGACGTGATAGGTGTCTATTCCGAGGTAATCCTGCATTTTCTGGTTGATACCGGCTTGTGTCAAATCGGGGTTTTCCTCCCATACCAAATCAGTGGAAGCCGCTATCCCGTAGCCGTCACACATATAATTCCCTCCCGTGTGTATCACGTTCATTCCATAGCGGGCAAGCCCCATTTCTTCCGCCAATGCGGCAGGCACTCCGTCGTCATTGGGGCGGGGGCGGTTGTACGGAAAATCCACAACAGCGATTTCCGAATCGTCAATACCGATGAACCAGGCTGAATAATCACGTGTCCAATACGTATCCGGTTCGCGTATCAGGTATGAGCAGTTGGCGGTGTTGACACCGTTGTTGGCATAGATATTTTGAACGGTATTTTGGTCGTTGGTATTTGCCACGATAGTCAGGACTTCCGTATCTTCCGACATTTCTGCAATCAGACTGACGGGAATACCGAACGTTCCGGTATAGGCAATGATGACCGCCTGCATATCCTCCCATTCGGCGATACCGCGGACTTCCCCGTCCGGCGGAGGGGTCTCGGAGAAATCGTACACATAGCGCTGCATCAGACTCCGCTCGTAGTCGTTGAGTATGTGCGTACGTTCCGGTATTTGCGGATAGACCGTAAGGAAAGACAACGGGATAAGCAGAAAAATCAAATGGTTTTTCATTTTTAATGTTTTTTAAACCAAACAAACGTATCCCCCTTTTACCCTACCGGATAGCTATGATTTAGGGTCTGCTGAAAATCACAAGGGCAGAGCGTTAAGAAAATGCCCAGTGGGCATTTTTAGCGAATGAGCCAGCCTGCCGCACGGGCGGAAAAACTTTACCAAATATAAAAGATTTCTCACTCCGGTCGAAATGACAGCGCTCCCAACTAACCATTAACCACTATAAAAGATTTCTCACTCCGCTAACGCTCCGTATCGAAATGACAGCGTGCCCCAACTATTAACTCAAAACTCAAAACTATCAACTCAACTCGTGTTTG
>CAZQPD010000094.1:0-2821 GCA_964595235.1 uncultured Polaribacter sp. | reverse complement strand
ATAGTTTGTTTTTTTTCCCTTGACGGAATAAGGATTTTTCAACAGTCGGGCTTAATCTGCATCTTGGCAGAGTTCCACCAATACCCCGTGGGTCGATTTTGGGTGGAGAAATGCCACGAGTTTGTTATCAGCACCCCGTTTTGGTTTTTCGTTCAGAACGGTAAAGCCCTCTTTTTCCAGGCGTTTTATTTCGGCTGAAATATCATTTACTTCGAATGCGATATGGTGTATTCCTTCGCCTCTTTTTGCAATGAATTTTGCAATGGGGCTATCCCCGTGGGTTGCTTCGAGCAGTTCTATTTTGTTTGGTCCCGCCTTGAAAAAGGAGGTTTTGACACCTTCGCTTTCTACTGTTTCCGTTTTGTATGGAGGGGTGCCGAGAAGGGCGGTATAAACCCGATTGGCGTCTTTCAGATTTTTGACGGCAATGCCGATATGTTCTATTTTATTCATTTTCCCGTTATGTTTGGAGTCCAGTGTAAAGGTAGTAATAATTTTTATTACCGGGCGAATAATTTTCCTGTTTTAGCCTCCGGCAAATGGCTTCACGGTTCCACCGGGCATTGCCGTTTTATATTTCCAGCCGTAATTTTTATTACTTTTGACAGGAAAGAAATCGCTATTGTATGAGGATTTTGATACTTTGCACGGGTAATACCTGCCGTAGCCAGATGGCTGCCGGTTTTTTCAGGGCGATGGAACCCACTTGGGAAATAGAATCTGCCGGTACATTTCCCGGAGAGGAAACGAACCCTCTTGCTATCCGGGTGATGGCGGAGGTGGGGGTGGACATTTCCCGGAGGGTACCCCGTTCTGTGGACGAATATACCGGAGGCAGTTTCGACTATGTGATCACGGTATGTTCCGGGGCGGAAAAGTCATGTCCGGTTTTCGACGGGGAAGTAAAGCACCGGTTGCATGTACCGTTTGACGACCCCGCCGGGGCACGGGGAAACCTTGATGACCGGTTGTCCGTTTACCGCAGGGTAAGAGATGAGATACGGGAATTTGCGGGAGAATTTATAAAAGGGAAAATCCGGTAAACCGCCGGTACGTCCCTTATTTTCCTTCGTATTCCGCAAAACTCCTGTCGATAATACCGATGCATTCGTGCAGTTGTTCCTCATTGATGACCAGCGGCGGGGCAAAACGTATGATATTGCCGTGAGTGGGTTTTGCCAATAAGCCGTTGTCCCTCAATTTCAGGCAGATATTCCAAGCCGTTTTACTATCCTCCGTATCGTTGATGAGCAATGCGTTGAGCAGTCCTTTTCCGCGTACGGATTTCATCAGGTCATAGCGTTCCACGAGTTTTTGCATTTCCTTCCGGAAAATGTGTCCCAAACGTCCGGCATTTTCCGCCAGTTTTTCTTTCTTTACCACTTCGAGAGCTGCCATAGCCACGGCGGCAGCCAGGGGATTGCCACCGAAGGTGGAGCCGTGTTGTCCGGGTTTTATCACCTCCATGATGGTATCGTCCGCCATGACACCGGAGATAGGATAAGCTCCTCCCGACAGGGCTTTGCCCAGAATGATGATATCGGGTCTGACGTTTTCGTGGTTCACGGCGAGCATCTTTCCGGTACGTGCTATTCCGGTTTGTACCTCATCGGCGATAAAGAGTACATTGTGCTGTTCGCACAATGCTTTGGCTTCGCGCAAATAGCCTTCGCCGGGGACGAACACACCGGCTTCACCCTGGATGGGTTCGACCAGGAAGCCGGCGATATGCGGATTCTCCTTCAATACCTTTTCCAAAGCCGGTATATCATCGTGCGGAATGCTGATAAAACCGGGGGTATAAGGACCGAAATTGCCCTTTGCCTCCGGGTCACTCGAAAATGAGACGATGGTAATGGTACGCCCGTGAAAGTTGTTGTCACAGACTACCACGGTAGCCTTGCCTTCGGGAATTCCTTTCTTTTCATAAGCCCATTTACGGGTGATTTTCAAGGCGGTTTCCACAGCTTCGGCACCGGTATTCATAGGCAGGAACTTGTCGTATCCGAAAGTTTCGGACATGTATTGTTCCCACCTGCCGAGCATGTCGTTGTAGAAAGCGCGTGAGGTAAGCGTAAGCCGTGCCGCTTGTGTGGTCAATGCCCGGATAATATCCGGATGGCTGTGCCCCTGGTTGACAGCGGAATAGGCGGACAGAAAATCGTAGTAACGCTTCCCTTCCAAATCCCATACATAGACCCCTTCACCCCGGCTCAATACCACAGGTAGCGGGTGGTAATTGTGTGCCCCGTACTTATTTTCCAGTGCAATGGCTTTTTCTGATGTCAGTTTCATGGTGAAAAATCTGTTTTATTTTTGGTTCTGTCGAAATATTTCCGTGCGAAAATAAATATTTTTTTTTCATAATTCCGCTGTATGTCAAAAAATATTATCAGCCTGTGGAGAGGTATTCCCGGGTATGCCGGAAAACCCTCAAATGTCCCGGTTTGATAGTTGGTGCCGTGTCATTAGATACGGAGCGGTAGCGGAGTGAGAAATCTTTTATAGTTATGAGTTGTTAGTTTTTAGTTGATAATTAGGAACTTTTGTCATTTCGACCGGAGGGAGAAATCTTTACATTATTAGGAAAGATTCCTCATCGCTCCTTCGTCGCTCTGTCGGAATGACAGGGCGTGTCATTTCGCTACGGAGCGGTAGCGGAGTGAGAAATCTTTTGTAGTTATGAGTTGTTAGTTTTTAGTTGATAGTTAGGAACTTTTGTCATTTCGACCGGAGGGAGAAATCTTTGCATTATTAGGAAAGATTCCTCATCGCTCCTTCGTCGCTCTGTCGGAATGACAGGGCGTGTCATTTCGCTATG
>CAZQPD010000093.1:0-14153 GCA_964595235.1 uncultured Polaribacter sp. | reverse complement strand
CGAGGAACGAGTGAGGCGTGTCCCGAAGCATTTTGGGAAGGAATCTTTCCAATAAAGCAAAAGATTTCTCACTCCGCTACCGCTCCGTATCGAAATGACAGCGCACCAACTATTAACTAAAAACTAATAACTCATGACTATAAAAGATTTCTCATTCCGCTCCGTTCTGTGATGAAATTATTGCTAATTCCATTATTTCATTTTCCAATTCTTCCCTTTCTTTTTGTATTTTTCCCAATAAAGAATGACGCGTTTTAATTCCTTTTTATTATTGACAATCATTTGATTAAAAGCTTCTAATTGATTTTTGATAGCTGTTTCTTACCTGATTAGCTCTTGTATTATGGAACGTAATCGTGACATTTGTTGGATAATATCATTATTAGGTTTCCGGAGTTTTGGTTTTTCTCTTTCACCATATGATGCAATTATAATAGCATCTTTTTGGTCTGTTTTTGGTCCTTAGCTGACGCATTCTTACAAAGTCTTTGACTTGGATTGGATTTATAATGGCTACTTTGTAATTGTTTTTGTGTAAAAAGTCAACCAATGGAAAATATCAAGTGCCAGCTGTCTCTATGATCGTAATGCTCTCTTTAACAATCAATTTGATGTATTTTTTAAACCCCTTTGAATGATTTTGAAATTTATAAATGTTAAAATTTCCGTCTTTTTGTTTAATTGTATCATCAAAACTTGCTTTTTTAATGTTAATTTCATTATATTTGCATTTGCACATAATTATAATTTTTAGTGAAGGAAACTATTTTATCTATTGAATCCTAAATACAGGCTTTATGCCTAATGAACTGTCCAAGATAAAATAGATAGAGAAAAGGGACTATCATTTCGAACGGGTTTTAATACCCAATGACACTTCATAGTCTTGCCCTTTTCTCTTTTTTCCTTCATGGTTAGTTAGTAAATTATTTTTTCCTTATGCGAATTTAGGTTGCCATAAGCTATTGTTCGAGGATTTTCCGGCAGACCTTTAATGTGCTTCCAACCAATTGTTTCCCACACCAAAATCCACTTTCAACGGTACGTGAAGCGGATAGACGTTTTCCATGATTTCAATAATTCCGGGAATCAATGTGTCCGCTTCATCCTTATGAAGTTCGAACACGAGTTCGTCGTGAATTTGAAGTAGCATTTTGGTACGGAAATTTCCTTTTTCCAGGAATTCATATATCCGTATCATCGCGAGTTTGATAAAGTCGGCGGCAGAGCCTTGGATGGGGGCGTTGACGGCATTTCGCTCGTCGCGGGCTCTGACTATATGGTTTCGCGAATTGATATCCCGCAAATATCTCCTTCGTCCGAGTAAGGTTTCCACATAACCATGTTCGCGGGCGAAATCCACCTGTTGACGGATATAATCACGCAGTTTGGGGTAAGTCCGGTAATACGCATCGATGAGCGCTTGGGCTTCTTTCCGTGATAGGTTCGTCTGCTGTGTCAAACCGTAGGCAGACACCCCGTATATGATGCCGAAATTGACCGTTTTGGCATGGCTTCTTTGTTCGCGGGTTACCTTCTCCATCGGCACATTGAACACCTTGGCGGCAGTAGCCCGGTGGATGTCTTCACCCCGCCGGAAGGATTCCAGCATGACGGGATCACCGCTTAGTTCGGCGATAATACGAAGTTCTATTTGTGAATAATCAGCGGACAAGATACGGTATTCACCGCTTCGCGGGACGAATGCCTTGCGCACCAACCTGCCGCGTTCGGTACGTATGGGAATGTTCTGAATGTTGGGATTTACCGAGCTCAGCCTTCCGGTAGCTGTTGCGGTTTGCAGGAAAGTGGTATGTAGCCGTCCCGTACCGGGATTTATCTCTTTGGGCAAGGCTTCGGTATAAGTGTTTTTCAATTTAACCAACCCCCTCCATTCCAGAATGTCGGCGACTACCGGATGGGAGAAGGCGAGTTTCGAAAGTATTTCTTCCCCGGTGGCGTATTGTCCGGTTTTGGTCTTTTTCGGTTTTTCCAGCAGACGCATTTCCCCGAACAGCACATCTCCCAACTGCTTGGGGGAAGCCAGATTGAATTGTTTTCCCGTCTGCCGGAAAATTTTTTTCTCCAATGCGTGAATGTCTTTTTCCAGTTCTCCGGTCAATTTTTCCAAATAACCGGTATCGAGTGCGACGCCTGTCATTTCCATATCCGCCAATACCCGGATGAGGGGGATTTCCACCCGGTAGAACAGTTCGTGCATGTTCATTTCTTCCAATCTTTCGGTGAACGGTATGCGTAATTGCAAGCAGATATCGGCATCTTCGCAGGCGTATTCCGTTATTTCGTCGAGGGGTACGTCCCGCATGCTCCCTTGTTTTTTTCCTTTTTTCCCGATGAGGGATTCGATAGGAACCATCCGGTAGTTCAGATAGCGCTCCGCCAACCGGTCCAGGCTGTGTTTTCCTTCGGGTTGAAGCAAGTAATGGGCTATCATGGTGTCGAATATCTTTCCTTTGATTTCCACTCCGTACCGGCGGAGTACTTTCATGTCGTATTTGATATTCTGCCCGGTTTTTCCGGTGTGTGTATTTTCGAAAAAAGGACGGAAAACTTCGAGTATTTCCAAGGCTTTGTCCCGTTCCGGTGGAATGGGCACATAGTACGCTTTCCCTTTTTCGTAAGAAAAAGAAATGCCGACCAGTTCTGCTGTCAGCGGATTTAATCCGGTGGTTTCCGTATCTATGGAAACGTTCTCTTGTTCCAACAAATGCCGTACGAGCAACCGGCAACCTTCGAGGGTATGAATGTATTGGTAATGATGGTCCACCGTTTGGATGTCGAGAAAACCTGTGGTCGTTTCTTCCCTGTGATTACCGGGTTGGGCGGCGTCTGAAAACAGGTCGAGTTGAACGGCATTATCGCCGGCGGATTCTGGGGGGCGGGGAGAGGAGCCGGCGGTTTCGTCCTGTTGAAATAACCGGGCGAATGTCTCCCACATACGCCTGAATTCCAGCTCGTCGAAGATGTGTTTGACCTCCTTCATATTGGGTTTTGAGAGGTGGAAGTCTTCTTCGTGAAAAGTTACAGGTGCGTCGGTAATAATAGTGGCTAACCTTTTGGAAAGCAACCCTAAATCTTTATTTGCTTCTATTTTTTCTTTAATCTTTCCTTTGAGCTCGTGCGTATTTTCCAGCAGGTTTTCGAGGGAGCCGAATTGTTTGATGAATTTCTTGGCGGTCTTTTCACCCACTCCTGGCAGTCCGGGGATGTTATCCACCGGGTCCCCCATCATACCGAGAAAATCGATAACCTGCCGGGGGTGTTCGACTTCGAATTTTTGTTGCACTTCGGGAATTCCCCAAATCTCCACTCCATTGCCCATTCGTGAAGGTTTGTAGAGAAATGTTTTTTCCGATACCAATTGGGCAAAGTCTTTGTCGGGGGTAACCATATATGTGGTATAGCTTTTTTTTTCGGCTTGTTTTGCCAAAGTTCCTATCAGGTCGTCGGCTTCGTAGCCTTCTTTTTCGATAATAGGTATCCCCATGGCTTGCAGGATACGGTGGATATAGGGAATGGCGAGTAGAATGGCTTCGGGAGTTTCGAGGCGGTTGGATTTATAGTTGTCATAGAGGGCGTTCCGTTCGTCGGAACCGCCTTTGTCGAAAGCCACGGCGAGCAAGTCGGGTTTTTCCCGGCGTATCAAGTCGAGCAGGGCATTCATAAATCCCAATATGGCGGAAGTGTCCATTCCTTTGGAATTGATACGGGGATTTTTGATAAATGCATAATAACCTCTGAAAATCAAAGCATAGGCATCAACGAGAAAAAGTCTTTTGGACGGCATAGAAACGGTTCGTTATGGGGTATAAAGGTACAAAAAACAAATAGATTCCAAGCCCTCCGGTATTCTGTCAACTAAATTGTGCTTTTAGCTTGAAGGCAAATCTTTATTTTTGCGAATGAAAAACCCTTTACTGCCCCACAGGCGATATAACGAAGGTGGTTGAGAGTTTTTCAGCAGACCCTAATTGGTGATACGCAGTTGGTTACCACCCATCACTTCAACGAAATATTCACGTGCACGCTGGGGTACGTTTTCGTTTTGTGACGCACCGTCGTAGATGCTGAAATGCGTTTGGTCACAGGGGCACTCCAAGAACAGAGACCCGTCGAAAGTCATTTGTCCGCAAGAGCCGGGAGTATAATGCGGGCAAGCCAGGTCGAAGGCTTTGTAGCGGTTGTTCATATTGTAAATAAGGATGCCTTGCACACCTACATCGACGGGTGTTTCGGCGTAGCCGCCGGGGATGAGTAAGTCTTGGTATAGGGGCAGGTTCATATTTACGATATAATTGACATTTACTTCCGGCAGGAGGTCCGTAGGTTGGGTATTGTCTTTGCAACTTCCGGAGATAAAAAGCCACAGGAGGGAGATAGTGATAAGGGGTGATATATGTCGCAGGCGCATGATAGAGTGGTTTATTTTACGAAGGGTCAAAATGGTTATTCCGTCTCCGGTGAGGTCTTGAAGTATTCTTGTACTTTTTTCTTGTACAATGCTTTCAGGGGTAATGGTTCCCTGTTCAATATCTCATCTTCGGGCAGGTATTTTTTCTTGAATTTTATTTCGGCGGGGGAGGGTTTGTCCCATGTTTTTTTAGGGGTTTCTGATTTTCTTTTTTGTTCCATACCTTGTTCGTTCACTGCTTTTTTCAGTTTGAGCAGTTCGTGTTGTAAGTTGCGCAGTTGCTGCATGACGTCTTGGGTAATTCCCCGTTCGAGGAGCATACGTTCGAGTTCTTCCATTTTCTTTACTACCTTTTGTGCTTGTCCTCTGATACCGTCGCCTTGCATATCTTCCAGTTGTTTTTCCAGCGCTTGCCGTAGCATGGCTTGTTGTTTGTAAATCTCGTAGAGTTCTTGCATTTGTTCTTCGCTGGTACCGTTTCCTTTTCCGTCGTTTCCTCCGCCTTGTCCTTCCTGTTTTCCGGATTTTTCACCTTTGCCTTTTTCACCTTCTTTTTTTCCGTCCGGACCTTCTTCCCCTTGCTCTCCCTGTTGCATGCCTTGTTGCATTTTTTGTCCCAATTCGCCTTGTTTCTTTATGATATCGGGCAATTGGAATCCTTTTCCCTGTCCTTTTCCTTGCCCCATACCTTGTCCCATACCTTGTCCTTGTCCCTGTCCCATACCGAGTGAGCTTTGCATATTGTCGAGCATCAGACTGAGCAGTAGAGCCAGGTCATTGGCGGCAGTCATGACATAATGTTGGTCCGACACACCTTTTGTCACGAGAAAGTCAGCGAGATGTTGCAGTGATTCTTCGAGGTAGTAATGGGCGTTGGACAGGGGTTCGTTTATTTTTTGTGAGATTTTAGGTTGGCGCATTGCCAATACGTATAAGCTGTCATCGATATGTTCAAAGAAGGTTTTCAGCCGGTATTGGTATTTTAATTTTTCGGCATATCCGGGCAGGTCTTTTCCCTGTTCGTCGAATTGAAGCATCAGTTCTTCCTGGTCGTAGGAGAAAACGATCAGGTTTTCGATGATTCTTCGCAATGAATCGATATCTTCTTCTATCATTTGCGCGGAAGCGCTGTTCATCATCATCTGCATTCCTTGCGCCATTTGCCGCATTTTCCGCGCGGCTTGTTTTTGGTTTTGTTCTGCGCTTTTCATCTTGTTTTGTTGCAAGTTTTCACTCGCCTGTTGCTGTTCGTTGTGGATGTCTTCCTGCTCTTGTTCGTGCGGGTCGATATCCATGGGTTCTTTGAGCTTTTGATTTTCTTTTTGCAATTCTTCGATGTCTTTGCGTATCCGGTCGAAAGAGCGGTTCAGACTGTCTTGTTTCGCCTTGTTATTGTCTTTGTCGCCGGCGAGTTTTTCTTGTTTTCCGGCGAGTTCGTTGAGTTTGTCTATGATTTGTTGTTGCTTCTGTTCCACGTAGAAACGCTTGGTCAGTTCGAGCAGTTGTTCAAGGCTTTTTTCTTTCTGCTTGTGGTTGCTGCTCATTTTCTTTATTTTGTCTATCAGGTCTTCGCGCTGCATTTTTTCGGCGAGCCGGCGCAGTTCTTCGAGCATTTGTTTTTCTTTTTCGAGGTTTTTGTACTCCTCGATACGCCGTTCGATATCTTCTTTTTTCTCTTCCAACATGGGATTGGATGTTTCGGGTTGCCGCTGCAGGTTTTTCTGTATTTGTTCGGCTTGCCGTTGCATCATTTCTTGGTATTGTTCGCGGCGTTGGAGAAATTGTTCGAGTTTTTTCTTATCGTCGAAATCCATCCGGGGTTTTTCGAGCAGGTCTTTTTGCAGTGTTTCGAGACGGCGGCGGTTTTCCTGTTGTTTGCGCAGGTTTTTCTCCATTTCTTCCAGCCGTTGTTTTTCTTCTTGCAAAATTTTCTCTTTGCGTTCGGTTTCGGTATCCAAATGCAGTGAGAATACTTTGCTCTTGGTGGATTTGGAGCCGTTCACGGCGTCGTTGTCGAATACTTCGAAATACAATTCGTAATCCACACCTGCCGGGATGTCCGCATCCCCGGGAAATTTATAGAAAAACGTCCCCGTGATTCCACCGCCGTGAACCGGGATGTCGATACGGGATTTGCCGGCAGGATTGCCGGCGGGATAATACACCATCTGCAATTTGGCAATGCCGTAATCATCGGTCACCCGTCCGCCGAACATTACCGAAGGTGAAGCGGGACTTTCGCGTTCCGATTGTACTTGTATTCCGGGGAACTCATCCGTGATAACCCGGAGGCTAAAGGACAGGCTTTCGTAATTCTTCAGATACCGGTTCGCCGTCTCTATCCGGTAATGTCCGGAACGGCGGATGAGTTGCGTCAGCCGGAACAAATCCCCTGTCCCGTTACTGAAATGCCGTACCACCGAATCCCTGCGCATGGTCAGGCTGTCCGTATTCTGGGTGCTGACGTACCAGGTAATACGCGTCCCTTCGGGTATGATGGCATTGCCCGTATGCCGTATGGTTTCGTCTTTTTTCCCCGTATATGACGGGTAATCCAACTCCATACGGATGTCCTTGATACGGGGAACGGGAAGCACTTCCACCCTGTATTCGGGTGAACGTACCCCACCGCCTTCGAGTACGAAAGTAAAACTTTTCTTTGCCGGGGGCAACGAATAATAAAAACGGCGGGGTGATGCGGATTTCATATAATAGACTTCCTTGCCGGTCAGAAGCCGTACCTCTCCGGGCAGGCTTTCGCCTGAAATGCTGACACGGATGGTCACAGGTTCGTTTTCCAGCACCTGCAAGGAGCCGTTTTCTACCTCAAAACGAAAAGGAGCCGGCGGTACATAGACGACCTGCGGGTGGGTAATACGTTTGTAACTCTCGCCCAAATCCCCGGTTTTGCCGGTAAGGCGAAATACCATCCACAGCAGTAATGGTATGGCTAAATACTTGATATACTTGCTGTTGGCAGCAAATTTTACCGCCTTGTGAAACGGATAGGGACGCAATTGCCCGGCTTTCTGCTCTATACTCGCCAATACCAACTCCTCTTTGACCCCCGAATGTTGTAATTGTAACAAATTCAAAAGTTTGTCATCTATGCCGGGAAAATGCTTGCCGATCATCCGGGATGCTTCCTCGGGGCTGATACGACGGGTCAAACCGGATAATTTGACCAACGGACGTACCAAATAATACATCAACAACCCCGCTTCGACCCCGATAAACAACCAAAACAACAGCAACCGCCAGCGCGGGGAAAGCCAAAGCAAATCTTCTATCCATAACACAAAAAACAAATACAACACCCCCAAGGAAACGAACAAAATGCTTCCTTTTATCAGTTCGTTGAGATAATATTTGCGGATGAACCGCCTTAATTTTTCCTCTATGATATGGTATGAATCGCGCATAGGTAGTATAAGAACGACAAATTTACACTATTTTTACTCATATTACCGCTGAAAAAACCATGCCGGAAACCGGCCATGACCGTTTATCCGTTTTTCCCGTATATTTGTGTGTTTGTTTGCCAAATCATAGACAAAAATGGATAAAGATGAAAAGCGCAAATGCCTGGAATGCGGTGCCGTATTGTACGGGCGTAGCGATAAAAAATTTTGTAATGATTATTGCCGGAACACCTATAACAACCGTTTGGATGTTGAGACGAAAAAACTCATACGCAATACCAACAACCGCCTCCGGCGGAATTATAAAATTCTCGTACAACTCAATACGAAGGGAAAGACGAAGGTGACCCGTATGAAATTACACAATCACAATTTCGATTTTAATTTCTTTACTTCGATTTACATTACACGGAAAAATCAAATCTATTACTACGTGTATGACCAGGGATATTTGGAACTGGACAATGATTATTTCTTACTCATCAAAAAAAATCTCGACTAATGAACCGACTCGCCCGCCTATTGTCTTTTGCCGCATTGGCTTTTGCCGTTTATTACAGTTTAGACCATCAACGTCCGGATATCCCAGGCGAGGAAAAGGTGCCTGCCGGCAGGTTTTCCACCATGCGGGCATTGGTACATGTAAAGGAAATGTCCAAAGCGCCTCATTACTGCGGGACCGCTGCCCATACACAAGTGCGGGACTATATAGCCGGTGAGTTGGAAAAAATGGGGCTTGACGTACAAATTCAAAAGCAAGAAGCTTTTTGGGAAAAGTGGAAAGCCGGTGTTACCGCCCAAAATGTTCTCGCCCGGATCGAAGGAGAAAAAGAAGGAAAAGCCCTCTTATTGCTCTCACATTACGATTCGTCTCCCGCATCTTCATTAGGAGCTTCCGACGATGCTTCGGGTGTGGCGACCATTCTCGAAGGAATCAGGGCTTTCTTGGCAAAAGGGGAAAAACCGGAAAATGACATCATCATACTTTTTTCCGATGCCGAAGAACTCGGGCTGGTAGGAGCTAAGGCTTTTACAGCTTTTCACCCTTGGGTGAAAGACGTGGGTTTGGTCATCAATTTTGAAGCCAGGGGAAGTGGCGGCCCTTCGTATTTGCTTTTGGAAACCAACAGGGGTAATGCAGGACTCGTACGGGCGGTAGCTGCCGCCGGACCTTCGTACCCCGTAGGTAATTCGCTGTTGTACAGCATCTACAAAATGCTGCCGAATGACACCGACCTCACCGTATTCCGCGAAGATGCAGATATTGATGGTATCAATTTGGCTTTTATCGATGATTTTTTCGATTATCATTCGGCACAGGATTCATATGAACGCCTCGACAGAAGAACCCTTGCACATAACGGCACCTACCTTACTGCTTTGTTGGATTATTTTAGCCGGACACCTTTGGAAAAAATACGTTCCGGAGAAGATAATGTATTCTTCAATGCTCCGGGATTCGGGCTTGTCTATTATCCCTTCTCCGCCGTTTTGCCTTCGGCTGTTTTGTTACTCGTTGTATTTATAATCCTATTGGCCGTAGCCATACGGCAAAAACGCATCCGCCCAAAAGACACCGGCACGGGGGCTCTCCGGTTCTTCACCGCTCTGGTGGCAAGTTTGGTTACCGGTATTGGCGGCTGGAAACTTTTACAAATAATTTTTCCTTCTTTTCAAGACATATTACAGGGTTATCCGTACCAGAGTCACAGTCTCATGTTCGTGTTTTCCGGCTTTTTGATGTGGATATTGTTCCGTATTTATAAAAACCGGGGAAATGAAACCCCCGTTGCCGCATGGTCGGTATCTCCCATTTTCGCATGGTTGTTGTTAAACCTCTTTTTTGCCGTCAAATTACCGGGCGGAGGGTTCTTTATTATGGTTCCTCTTGCAGCTATCATTTTGTGGGTATATGAAACTTTTACGGACGACAAAAAATACCCCGTGTTGTTTTACACCTTATTGCTCATCCCGGTGCTCTTGGTATTCATCCCCTTGATCGTGATGTTTCCAGTGGGTTTAGGCATGAAGGCTATTGTGGTAACACTGTTTTTTATTATGATGATAACCACTTCGTTCTGGGGTTTGTTTTCACGTTTTGGTTCAAGTGTACGCTATATGTTTTTACTCATTTCCGTCATAGCATTTGTGTCCGTATGGCAAAACAATTCATATACCCCCGGGCGCAAAAAACCCACAGGGGTATTTTACGTACACGATTTGGATACCGGCAAAGCGTATTTTGCGGGGTATAGCGAAAAAACGGATTCTTATACCCGCCAATTTTTCGGAGATGAAGCCCGTCACGACAGTTTTCCGGTAAATTTTTACAACAAATTCAATAATTTGGTGCGAACCTACACGGAAACGGAAGCCCGGCAGCTCCCGCCCCCTGAAATAAGTCACCGTATCGATACCGTCCGGAACAATCCGGTGTATCATCTGACCCTGCGTACACGCAGAAATGCCAATTTATTCTACCTGGTCACCGCCTATCCGGTACAGCCTGTGTCGGTAACTTGCAACGGAATTCCCTACCATCCCGGTGAAAAATCAAAAACTTCCCTGACGACCGGCAAAGTGACCAATTTCCTGTCTTATTGGCTTACTCCCGGTTCCGGTTCTTTGCATATCGAATACCGGACAGAAAATAACGAACCGGCATATTGGGAGCTTTACGAAATAAAATTCGACCTGCACGACAACCCGGAATTCGACATACACCCCCGTAATGACAAGCAGATGCCCATGCCTTTCGTCATCAACGACGCAACCGTACTAAAAAAAGTAATAAAAGAAAACATTCATTAAATTAAAAATTTAATAATATAATCACTGTTTCTTGAGAATCAGCAACAAAATACACTTACAATAACGGAGGCACTATCATGGATACACGGCTATATATCGTTCCCACTCCCATCGGCAACCTTGCGGATATGACTTACCGTGCGGTGAACGTATTGCGTGAAGCGGATACGATATTAGCCGAAGATACCCGTACTTCGGGAAAACTCTTGTCACATTACGGTATTTCCACACCGGTGCAATCTTACCATATGTTCAACGAACATAAAACCCTGCAATTTTGGATAGATAAATTAAAATCGGGATGGAAACTGGCACTCATCAGCGATGCGGGAACCCCCGGTATTTCCGACCCGGGATTCCTGTTGGTGAGGGAATGTGTGGCTAACGGCATCGAAGTGGAAACACTTCCCGGCGCTACGGCTTTGATTCCCGCGCTGGTAAACAGCGGATTACCTTCCGGCAGGTTCGTATTCGAAGGATTCCTGCCGGTAAAGAAAGGACGTAAGAAACGCCTGGAACAAATCGCCGGTGAAACGCGTACCGTCATCCTGTACGAATCGCCACATAGAATAGTCAAAACCCTGTCGCAACTGGCGGAATATTGCGGTGGCGACCGGGCTGCCGCCGTGTCACGGGAATTGACCAAAATTCATGAGGAAACAATAAGGGGAACATTACATGACTTGGTATCCGTCTTTTCAGGGCGGAAAAACAAAGGGGAATTCGTCATTGTCATTCATGGGAAATAGGTACATTTGGCACATGCTTCGAACCAGTCGATATACCGGATTCTTACTCTTGCTGATAGTGGCGGGACTGTTGTTGCCGTACGGTTGTAACCGGAATCCGGACACGCCGGACAATGCACCGGAAGAACGCCAAAAACCGGAAACCCAAATCCGGTATGCCTTGCATACCCGGCTGACCGGAACCGCCCGGAAAGAATTGGGCGACGAAAAAGCATGGGAACAACTCTCCGAAACGATGCAAAGCATGGCACAGGCTACCACCGGACAAGTATTGATAGAAGCACAAGAAGTACGGTTTGCCGTTCAAAAAATACGGGACAGCCTGAAAAATAGCATATTACAGCGGACTGATGTAAAAGCTTATCTCAACATCTTGTGGAACAACGCTTTGCGCTTGGAAGATATGAAAGACATTCCGGCTGTCACCGGTGAGGAAGTAAAGGAACAAGCTCAAAAAATTCTGATGCTCTACGAGGCTCTCGTCGAAAAAATAAACTCGGTCTCTCACATACGCCGCTGGGAAGCGGAAATGCAGTCGAACCCCGACTTCGAAAAAGTCTTGAACGATTCATTATCCCCCCGGGATACCGGACAGCCGGGGCATTTGCCGGCAAAGCCGGCGCAACGAAAAAAATTTCCGTTGAAAAAAAGTAAAATGCCCTTCAATAACCCCAACATACCATGATAGATACCCACATTCACTTGTACAGCGAAAAATACGACCACGACCGCGGGGAAGTAATACGGCGGGCGCAGGATGCCGGTGTCAAGTATTTCCTGAACCCCGCTATCGATTCCTCTTACACGGAGGCTATGTTGAAATTGCAGGCTGAATACCCGGATTGTATCCGTATTATGTCGGGGGTACACCCGACTTCGGTAAAAGAAAATTATACCGGCGAACTCGCCCATGCCGAAGCATTGCTCGAAAAACATTCCTGTATCGCCGTAGGGGAAATAGGTATGGACTTGTACTGGGATACTTCCCGGCTGGCAGAACAGAAAGATGCCTTTCGCGTACAACTTCGCTGGGCGAAACAATTAGACCTGCCCGTTTCCATACACACCCGCGATGCTTTTGATGAAGTGTTTTCCATTTTGGAAGAGGAACAAGACGGGAGGCTGCGCGGCGTAATGCATTGTTTTACGGGAACTCACGAACAAGCCCGGCAGGGTATCCGCTTGGGATTGCACCTCGGTATCGGCGGTGTGGTCACCTTCAAGAACGGACGTATCGACCGTTTTCTGCCGGATATCGACCCGGAGTATTTGGTGTTGGAAACCGACGGTCCTTATCTGGCGCCAACGCCCTACCGCGGTAAGCGCAACGAACCCGCATATTTAAACTTGATAGTCGAAAAACTCGCAGCCATATACGGGATACCCGCCCGGGAAATAATCCGTATCACCTCGGAGAATGCCGGGAAGATATTTTTTTAGACACTATTCGTGAAATGCTTTTAATATTCCGCTTACCAACGCATTGAAATCCACTTCTTCATTGAGTCCCATCCGTACGATGACGGTTTGCCGGGAAGGGATGATATAGACTCTTTGTCCTTGATATCCATCCATCGAATAGGTGTCAACCGGAACATCCGGCAACAATCCCCCGGCATTGAGCCAGAAATGGGCACCGTACCTTCCGTTCGAATGCCCGTTAGGTGTACTAACGAACGACACCCAAGTACTGTCAATGATTTGTTCTCCGAACCAATTTCCTTCATGCAGGTACAAAAGCCCTAATTTCGCCCAATCCCGGGGGCTCATCCAAGTATATGACGAATACACATAATTTCCCGACAAGTCCATTTCGGTGATAGCCGTGGGCATACCGAGTTTGTCGTATAATTCTACTACGGGAAAATCCAAATACTGCTGATAGTCCTCGAATATTCCGCGCATATATCCGGAGAGCAAATTGGTGGTTCCCGACGAATAGTACCAATGGGTTCCCGGCGGGTATGAGAGTTTCTTTTGTCTTTGTACTTCCGCCATATCCTCTTCGAGGAACAGCATACGGGTGACATCGGAGATTTTCGTATAATCTTCCGACCATTCCAGCCCGCTTTGCATCTGCAACAAGTCTTTCAGGTCGATGCTTTTCCGCTTGTCGTTCGCCCATTCGGGAAACAAAGAGGAGTCTTTCAAATCGATGAGATTCTTTTTCTGCAAAATACCGTAGAGTGTTGCCAAGACGCTCTTGCTCATCGACCAGCCCAAAATGGGTGTTTCCCGGTCGAAACCAGGTGCATACCGCTCCGCTACGAGATGGTCTTTGTACAGGACTACCACGGCACGGGTGCGGTGTTCCGGGGCAAATGCACGGTCGATACTACGGTGCAGCGCTTCGTAATCCACCTCTGCAAACACCGTATCGACCGGGGCGAGATTTCCTTGCGGATAGGGAGCGGGCGGCGGACAGTTGTGCGGTACGGGAAAAGGCGGATTTTCCGGTAATTTCCCCTCCGGGGTAATGAGCCTGCACCCGATATCCTCTTGGAACACAGCAGTCCTCGGCATCATGCCGAAGACAGAAGCGGTTACCGATTGTCCGGCAGTAGCGGTTTGATACTTGGCGATACGTACCGGAGGAAAATTATTGTCTTCCCGTATCACGGATTCCTTCGTACGCCCCGAAAGATACATACAGGAACAGAGGTTTTTGGCGGCGTAGCCCGAAATGATATTTAGCCGCGGATATTGGATGACGGCGGTGCCGGCTATAAGGACGGTGAT
>CAZQPD010000092.1:0-12162 GCA_964595235.1 uncultured Polaribacter sp. | reverse complement strand
TAATAACTATCAACTATAAAAGTTTTTTCTCAATCCCTCAATAACCCACACATCAGACTCCTGAATGGACTTCTGCCGGGGATTCGGAGAAAGTCAAAAAGTATTATATTTGTCCGGCTCATCGTCCGGGGGTATGGACGGTGAAAACCTCGGGACATTTTATGTTTTTTTAATACGACTTATGGCAAAAACCGCTCAATATACCGAAGACCACATACGCTCGCTCGACTGGAAAGAACACATCAGAATGCGTCCGGGTATGTACATCGGTAAGCTCGGCGACGGTTCGTCTCCCGATGACGGAATCTATGTCCTCATCAAGGAAGTCATCGATAATTCCATCGACGAGTTCGTCATGGGCGCCGGAAAGACCATCGAAGTCACCATCAAAGACGATACCGTCACGGTACGCGACTACGGCAGGGGTATTCCACTGGGCAAAGTAGTGGATGTGGTGTCCAAAATGAACACCGGAGGGAAGTACGATTCGAGGGCGTTCAAAAAATCGGTAGGATTGAACGGTGTGGGTACCAAAGCCGTCAATGCCCTTTCGTCGTATTTCAAAGTCGAATCCATCCGGGACGATAAGAAAAAAACCGCCGTGTTCGAGTACGGGGAACTCACCGAAGATAAAGAACCGGAAAAAACTTCATCCCGTCGTGGCACCAAAGTGGTCTTTACCCCGGATGCCCATATCTTTAAGAATTTCAAATTCCGCACCGAGTACATTGAGCGGATGCTCAAAAATTACGTCTATCTGAACCGCGGGCTCACCATCGTATTCAATGGGCAGAAACTGAAATCCGACAACGGGCTACGCGATTTGCTCGAAGAAAAAATCGCCCCCGAAGCCATGCAATACCCCATTATCCACCTGCTCGGTGAGGATATCGAGATAGCCATGACTCATAGCAAATTGCAATACAGCGAAGAATACCATTCATTCGTAAACGGGCAGCACACCACCCAGGGCGGTACGCACCAACAAGCATTTCGCGAAGCTATCGTAAAGACAGTCAGGGATTTCTATGGAAAGAATTACGACGCATCCGACATCCGGAAATCCATCGTGGCGGCTATCAGTATCAAGGTGATGGAACCCGTGTTCGAAAGCCAGACGAAAACACGCCTCGGTTCCACCGAAATGGGTGAAGGACTCCCCAGTGTACGCTCTTTTATCAATGACTTCGTACGTACACAGCTCGACAACTATCTGCACAAACACCCGGAAACCGCCGAAGCTCTCCAACGCAAAATCATCCAGGCGGAGAAAGAACGCAAAGAACTCGCCGGTATCCGAAAGCTGGCAAAAGAACGGGCAAAGAAAGTCAGCCTGCACAACAAAAAATTGAGGGACTGCCGCATCCACCTCAATGATATGAAAAAAGACAAACGGCTGGAAACCACCTTGTTTATCACCGAAGGTGATTCCGCCAGCGGTTCTATTACCAAATCGAGGGACGTCAACACCCAAGCCGTGTTCAGCCTGCGCGGAAAACCCCTCAACAGCTACGGAAAGACCAAAAAAATCGTCTATGAAAACGAGGAATTCAACCTCCTGCAAGCGGCATTGAACATTGAAAACGGATTGGAAAACCTGCGGTACAACAACATCGTCATCGCTACCGATGCCGACGTGGACGGTATGCACATCCGCTTGCTACTCATCACCTTTTTCTTACAATTTTTCCCCGAACTCATCAAAGAAGGACATTTGTACATCCTCGAAACCCCTCTGTTCCGCGTCAGGGACAAAAACCAGACCTTCTATTGCTACTCGGAAGCCGAAAAACAACAAGCGATAAAAAAACTACGGGGAAAACCGGAAATTACCCGTTTCAAAGGTCTCGGCGAAATTTCGCCCGGTGAGTTCAAACACTTCATAGGCGAAGACATCCGGCTGGACCCCGTCATGCTCGACAAACATTCGAGTGTGGAAGAAATGCTCGAATTTTATATGGGAAAAAACACCCCCGAACGGCAAAATTTTATCATTGACAATCTCAAAGTAGAACTCGACCTGCTCGAAGAAACACCCGGCGAATCATAAATGACGCAAGAGAACGAACATATCGAACCGGCGCCGCATCAAAGCGGGGAGACCATCACCAAGATAACGGGAATGTACAAGGAGTGGTTCCTCGACTACGCCTCGTACGTCATCCTCGAACGCGCCGTACCGGCTATCGGAGACGGTCTCAAACCCGTACAGAGAAGGATTTTGCACTCGATGAAAGAACTCGACGACGGAAGGTACAACAAAGTGGCTAACCTCGTCGGACATACCATGCAATACCACCCGCACGGTGACGCGAGTATCGCCGATGCCCTGGTGCAAATGGGACAAAAAGAACTCCTCATCGATACCCAGGGAAACTGGGGAAATATCCTGACAGGCGACCGTGCCGCAGCACCGCGGTACATCGAAGCGAGACTCTCCAAATTCGCCAAAGAAGTCGTCTTTAACCCCAAAACCACCCTGTGGCAAGCCTCCTATGACGGACGGAAAAAAGAGCCTGTAAACCTCCCGGTGAAATTCCCCCTCTTGCTCGCACAAGGCGCCGAAGGGATCGCCGTAGGTCTATCGACCAAAATACTGCCTCACAATTTCAACGAACTCATCGATGCGTCCATCAAATACCTCAAAGGGAGAAGCTTCCAACTCTATCCGGATTTCCTGACCGGAGGAATAATGGACGTATCCCAATACAACGACGGCCAAAGGGGAGGCAAATTGCGCGTACGGGTGAAGATATCACAACGCGACAAACGCAGCCTCGTCATCAGTGAACTGCCCTACGGTATCACCACCGAGGCATTGATAGACAGCATCATCAAAGCCAATGAGAAGAAGAAAATCAAAATCAATAAAATAGAAAACAACACCGCCGCACAGGTGGAAATCATCGTTTACCTACCGCCCAACGTCTCACCCGACAAGACCATCGATGCCTTGTACGCCTTTACACTCTGTGAGGTTTCCATCTCACCGCTGTGCTGCGTTATAGATGATAACAAACCCGTATTCACCGGTGTCAATGACGTCCTGAAACGCTCTACCGACCGTACGGTAAACCTCATCAAAAGGGAGCTGGAAATAGAACTCGACGAACTCGCCGAAAAATGGCATTTCGCTTCGCTGGAACGGATCTTTATCGAAAACAGAATATACCGGGATATCGAAGAAGAAGATACTTGGGAAGGCGTCATACAAGCCATTGATAAAGGTTTAAAACCCCATATCAAACACTTGAAACGCCCTGTTACAGAGGAGGATATTATTAAGCTGACGGAAATCCGTATCAAACGCATTTCCAAATTCGACCTCGACAAAGCACAGCAGAATATCGAAGCCCTCGAAGAACAAATAGCCCGGGTAAAACACCACCTCAACAATCTGATAGACTATGTCGTCGATTATTTCAAAAACCTGAAAAAGAAATACGGAAAAGAACATCCGCGGCGTACCGAAATACGCAAATTCGAAGATATCGAAGCCACCAAGGTCGTCATAAGGAACATCAAACTCTACGTCAACAGGGAAGAAGGCTTCGTAGGAACCTCCCTGCGCAAAGATGAATTCGTTACCGAATGCTCGGATATCGACGATATTATCGTTTTCCGCGAAGACGGAAAAATGCTCGTTACACGTGTAGATGCCAAAACCTTCGTCGGTAAAGGCATCATCCATGTAGCCGTGTTCAAAAAGAACGACAAACGCACCATTTACAACATGATCTACCGCGACGGACCGCGGGGAACCAGCTATATGAAGCGCTTTTATGTAAGCGGGATAACACGCGACAAGGAATACGACTTGACACAGGGCAAGAAAGGCTCCAAGGTATTGTATTTTTCCGCCAATCCCAACGGCGAAGCCGAAACCGTACAAATTCAATTACGCCCTACGGGAAAAACCAAGAAGTTGCGTTGGGATTTGGACTTCTCGGAATTAGCCATTAAAGGACGGCAATCCAAAGGAAATATCGTATCGAAAAATCCCATCAGAAAAATCATATTCAAAGAAGAAGGGGTCTCTACCTTGAAACCCAGAAAATTGTGGTTCGACGACAGCGTCATGCGTTTGAATACCGACGGCAGGGGGGAACTGTTAGGCGAGTTCAAACCCACCGACAGACTCCTGGTCATCAACCAACACGGAAACCTGAAAACCGTCATCCCGGACCTGTCCATGCATTTCGACAACGATATCATCATCCTCGAAAAATGGATCCCCGAAAAACCCATCACCGTGGTGTATTTCGACGGCAAACGCGAACGTTATTACCTGAAACGCTTCCTGGTGGAAAAACCCGGTAAGTCCGAAGTGATCATTTCCGGCGACCCACAATCCCGTCTGGAACTCGTCGTGACGGATTACCGCCCCGTTTTTGAAATCGTTTTCAGCAAGCGAAGCTTGGAACCCAAACGCGTCGTCGCCGACGAATTTATCGATATAAAAGGCATCACAGCACTGGGTAACCTGTTGACCAAAGAAAAAATAAAATCTGTAAATGCTTTGGAACCACTTCCGTACGACCCGCCCGTTATCGAGGAAATTGAAGTGACGGAAGAGAAAGTAACCCCACCTGCTGATGCGAAACAACCGGAGGAAAATACTCCACCTCCCCCCGGAGATGACCCGCCGGTGGACGAGGACGGGCAGATATTGTTATTCTGATTGTACCCCCATGATAAGATGGAACCGGCTTTGCCGGTAAATTTTCCTGCCAATTTGTCAGCATACCGCAAAAAAGTTGTACTTTTGTTCGCGCTGTACATAGGGTATCAATGAAAACTTGTTTATAAAAAACGATAAAATAACCGTGAATCAGCCTGTTAGCAAAAAAATAAAGAAAGTATTCATCGAGAGTTACGGCTGCCAGATGAATATGAACGACAGTGAGATAGTAGCATCCATCCTGTCGAAACACGGATATGAAACCACTTTCCGGATGGAGGAAGCCGACTTGATATTGGTGAACACCTGTTCGATACGGGAAAAAGCCGAACAGACCATCAGGAAACGTCTGGATAGCTACCACAAAGTAAAGCAGTTGCATAATCCGAAGCTCAAAATAGGAGTAATGGGCTGTATGGCGGAACGGCTCAAAGAGAAATTACTCGAAGAGGAACACATGGTGGATCTGGTGGTAGGTCCAGACGCATACAGGGAATTGCCCGGGTTGATCCGTGATGTGGAAGGAGGCAGGGAAGTGGTAAACGTACTCCTGTCGGAAGAAGAAACCTACGCCGATATTTCCCCCGTTCGCCTGAATACCAACGGAGTGACCGCTTTCGTATCCATTACACGGGGCTGTGACAATATCTGTACTTTCTGCGTCGTGCCCAATACCCGGGGCAGGGAGCGTAGCCGGAACCCGGAAAGTATCCTGCGCGAAATAGCGGAACTGGAAGCATCGGGATACAAGGAAGTAACCCTGCTCGGACAAAACGTGGACAGCTACCTGTGGTACGGCGGTGGGCTGAAAAAAGATTTTAAAAAAGCACCGCCCGGAATCCGGGCAAATGCCCTGGACTTCGCCGGACTCATGGACAAGGTAGCCACCGCATTTCCGCGGATGCGGATACGGTTCTCCACATCCAACCCACAGGATATGAAAGAAGAAGTACTGCACGTCATGGCGAAACACGATAATATCTGCAAATACATCCACTTGCCCGTTCAGAGCGGAAGTACTTCCGTGCTGAAAAGGATGAACCGCAAGCATACCCGCGAGGAATACATCGCTTTGATAGACAAAATTCGTGAAATCGTACCCGGATGCGCCATTTCACATGATATGATAGCGGGATTCTGCGGGGAAACGGAAGAAGAACACCGCGAAACCCTTTCCCTGATGGAATATGTAAAATACGACTTCGGCTATATGTTTGCCTATTCCGAACGTCCGGGTACCCCCGCAGCAAAAACCATGAACGACGACGTACCACCCGAAGTGAAAAAAAGACGGCTGAACGAGATTATCAGTTTGCAGAACCGGCACAGCCTGTACCGGATGAAACAATATGTTGGTAAGACCGTAGAGGTACTGATAGAAGGGGACTCCAAGAAATCCGATAGCGACTGGATGGGTAGAAATTCGCAAAATGCCGTGGTGGTATTTCCCAAAACGGGAAAAGAAAAACCCGGCGACTTCGTATGGGTACATATAGACGACTGCACTTCGGCAACATTATTGGGCAAACGAACATAAAAGACTTTTCCCTATGGATTTACAAAGTATAAAACAACGATTCGGTATCATAGGAAACGACCCTGCGCTGAACCGCGCCATAGAAAAAGCCGTACGAGTGGCGCCGACCGATATTTCCGTTCTGGTCACCGGCGAAAGCGGCGTAGGGAAGGAGAGCATCCCGAAAATCATTCACTCGCTGTCGGTAAGAAAACACAACAAATTCATCGCCGTGAACTGCGGTGCCATTCCCGAAGGAACCATCGACAGTGAACTGTTCGGACATGAGAAAGGGTCATTTACCGGAGCTACCGGAATGAGAAAAGGATATTTCGAAGTAGCGGACGGTGGAACCATTTTTCTCGACGAAGTGGGCGAACTGCCGCTTACTACACAAGTCAGGTTGTTGCGCGTGCTCGAAAACGGTGAATTTATCAAAGTAGGCTCGTCCAAAGTGCAGAAAACCGATATCCGGGTGGTCGCCGCTACCAATCTCGATATACGGGATGCCATCAGTAAGGGAAAATTCCGCGAGGACCTGTATTACCGGTTGAGTACGGTAGAAATCTATATCCCGCCGTTACGCCAACGCAAGGATGATATCCACTTGCTTTTCAGGAAATTCGCTTCCGACTTCGCACGAAAGTACCACATGCCTCCTGTCAAGCTGACAGATGATGCCGTAGAAATGCTTCGCAGGTATCATTTTCCCGGCAATATCAGACAACTGCGCAATATCGCCGAGCAAATATCCGTGGTGGAAACCGAACGTATGATAGATGCCGCCCGATTGCGTGAATATTTACCGCATTACAGCAGTCAATTGCCGAGTATCGTAGAAGGAAAAGAAGCCGAATTCGACTATAAAGCAGAACGTGAAATGATATACAATATCATATTGGAAATGAGGAAGGAAATCGACGAATTGAAGCAAATTACATACCGGCTTTCACACGGTGAAATATCCGCACCGGCTTCACATCCCCCGGTACTTGCTTATCCGGAACCACAGCAGGACAAACACGAATCGAAAACCATCGTGATAACCAAAGAAGACGAACCCGTGGAACTCATACAGGATATCGAAGAACCCGAACAAAGCCTGACCCTGCAAGAACAGGAAATACGGATGATCAAAGAATCGCTAAACAGACACAAAGGAAAACGTAAGCTCGCCGCCAAAGAACTCGGTATTTCGGAACGCACACTGTATAGAAAAATCAAACAATATAACCTGTAAACAATGCGGAAATTCATCGTTATCATCATTTTAGCCGGTATGTCGATAGGAGTGTCCTCTTGCGGTATTTATTCGTTTACCGGTGCGCAAACCGATGCCAAAACCATACAAATCGATTACTTTCCGAACCATGCCTCTTTGGTGGAACCCTCTTTGAGCCAGGAATTTACTTTGGCTCTGCAAGACCTGTTCGTCCGCCAGTCACAGTTGGAACTGGTCAAGACCGGCGGTGAACTCGTCATAGAAGGGGAAATCAAGGACTATCAAATACGTCCCACGGCAGCAACCGCTGACCAAACGGCAGCTTATAACAGGTTGACCATCAAGGTGAACGTACGTTTTTTTAATACGTTGGACGAATCCGAAAGTTTCGAAAGAACCTTTTCGTATTTTCATGATTTCCCCGCTGACCAACAACTTACGGGAAGCGTAAAGGAAGAAGCCTTTCAGGATATTTTCGAACGCATCACACAAGATATTTTTAACGCTACGGTGGCAAATTGGTAATAACCGGATGAACAGAAATGAATTTTTCGACATATTGAAAGACCCTGGGCTCATCGGTGAAGAACATCTGCAAGGTTTGGAAGAGATTATTTCATTGTTTCCTTATTTCCAAGCTGTAAGGGTTTTGCACTTGAAGTTATTGAAGAAAAAATACAGCTTCCGTTACAACCGTTTTTTGAGAATTACCGCTGCTTACACCCCCGACAGAAGTGTGTTGTTCGACTATATAGTCGATGATGCCTTGACGAGTCCGGAGAACGTCAGTGCCCAGCTGGATGCCGTTCTCGATATCGAACTGGTGGACGAGACGGTATTGTACCGCCTGGAACATGCCGGCGAAGGTGAAGGCGAATTGCCCGGATTGAAGTTGATAGAAGACCAAGCTGACGAACCCGTAGAAGTACCCGTTACGTTCGAAATTGAGGACAAACATACCTTTTTCGAATGGTTGCGATTGTCCGGACTCAAACCCATCGACAGGGACAAACCCGCCCCACCCTCGGCGGACGAACGGCAAAAAAAGAGGGAAATTATCGACAGGTTTATCATCAAAAATCCTAAAATCAAACGTCCCGTTCCCGGGGATGATGACTTCGAGGAACCACCGGATATAGCTGTAAACAAGATATTTATGACAGAGACACTCGCCCGCCTGTACGAAAAACAAGGTAAGATACAAGAAGCGATAAAAGCTTATGAAATATTAAGTTTGAAAATTCCGGAAAAAAGTGGTTTCTTTGCAGACCAAATCAAACGGTTGAAAGAACATAAAACGAAATAAAGATGAGCACGCTTATTACGGTATTGATTTCCATTATTGTCATTGTAGCATTGTTGTTGGTGTTGATCATCATGGTACAAAACCCCAAAGGCGGGGGATTGGCTTCCACGTTCGGAGGCGGTGGCGGTTTTAGCATGGGAGGTGTACAGAGCACCAACACATTTCTCGATAAGAGTACCTGGACACTGGCTACCGTATTGGTCATATTGATATTGCTTACCAATATTTTATTGACCTCGGGGAACGACTCCTCCTTGAAAGATTCAAGATTGAAAAACGAAGTTCAAAATACCTTGCAAACCACTCCCGCACCTGACGGGCAAGCCCCGGCGGACAACGGTGGCGAAGCTCCCTCAGCACCCCAAGGTGAAGGGGAAGGCAGCAAGTAATCAAGGTCTGCTGAAAAACTTTTTTAGTTGATAGTGGGAGCCGTGTCATTTCGATACGGAGGGATAAATCATGACATCAGGGTACCAACCGGTTTTCTATCAACCTGTTTGTATATTGTTGGATAAAGGCTTTTAACTTTCTCGTCATAGGCTTGATATCTACCGGAGCCCGTTCTATTAGGTTTTTTTTCAGTAGCTTGTCTTTACGGTAGTTGAATAGACCGGTAGTCTTGCCGTTACGGTACCGTAGCAAATAGTCCCCTTCCATATACTCCCAAGTTTCTCCGGCGTAATAAACGACGAACGGACGGTTTTCCTCCGAAGGGTCATTTCCGAAGCTCACGATATCCCCTGAATAATTTAACTTGCACAACAGTCTGGGAAGAATATCAGTTTGTTGTGTCAATGTACTGTCGATATGTGCTTTATCCGTATTTCCCGGGTCGAAAAAAACAATGGGTACTGCATGATAGCCCACTGACGAACGGTATTCCGGCAGGTAGTTCTGGTTGCAATGATCGGCAGTGATGATAAATATCGTATTGGAAAACCAAGACATTTTACCGGCGGTTTCGAAGAAGTGTTTTAGTGAGTAATCAGTATAGCGTATGACCTTATGGATGGGGATTTTTCCTTCCTCGAATTTGTCTTTGAAGCCTTCCGGCAAAATGAAAGGATGATGGGAAGACAAGGTGAATATGACCGCGGCGAAGGGGGTGTCAAAAGTATTGATTGTCCGGGCGGTATATTGCAGGAATTTGTCATCCGGCACACCCCAATACCCGTCTGAATCCGAAGGATTCCCGTATTCCGTAGCTCCGTAGTATGCATCGAAGCCTGTCAGGTTGGCTATGGCATCGAATCCCATGGAACCGTTTGGTGCCCCGTGAAAAAAAGCCGTTGTATATCCTTGTTTTTTTAATATGGTTCCCAAGCCCAACAGTTCGTTGGTACTGTAAGGTGACAGCACATACGGTTGTCTTAACGAAGGCAGGGATGCCAAAATGGAAGGCATGGCATCTATGGATTTTCTGCCGTTTGCATAAGCATTCGAAAAAGTATGGCTGCGAAGCATCAGACTGTCTAAAAAGGGCGTATAACCCCGGTATCCCGGAATATCCCGGTTTAGCAACCCCGAATATTCCCGCGCCAAACTCTCTACGATAATCAGAACCACGTTTTTTCTTTTCATTTTTCCCCGGGCATCGAAATGCTTTACCGGGGAGAATATTTGCTCTGCTTGGGATTTGCTGTAATAATGTACCGGCTTTAAGGTCTGCTTGTTGATTGTACGGATAAGGGTAAAGGGGGTATTCAATACCACAGCCATCTCCAAGGGCTTACGTATGTAGGCTCCGGCGTTGTTTACACTGATGGGGCGCGTGGTCCGTCCGAATCCCCCACGTATGCCGGCTATTGCAAAATAAAGCGTCACCAGCAGCAGAGCGATTTCCGCGAGAAAATATGTAAAACCTCTATGCGGGCCGGGTTTTACAGGGTCTTTGACATACCGGTACCATTTTGCCGTCGCATATACCGTAGCAGCTAACAAAAGAGCCCCCCACCAAAAGTCTTTGAGGAATTGCCAAAACAGAATACCTATGTTCCCCTCACCGGCAAACATGAAAATTTCAACCGTACTGCGTTTTTGGGTATAATCGAAATAAAACACATCGATGATGTTCAAGAGGAACCCCAGGCTGTTGAATATGATGAATATGAAAAACAGGAACTTTTTGTACCACGGTTTTTCCGTAAAAGAAAAGGGTAAGAGGTACAGAAAAACGTAAAGAATATTCAGATAGAGCAGGGCGGTGAGGTCAAAACGCATCCCTCCGGCCGATAGCCTCATATAATCCCGGATGCCCACTTCGTGGAAATAATTCCGGTTGTAGAGAAAAAAAACCAAACGGAATAATTGATACAGCAGGAAGAGTACGGATAATCGCTTTACCAGCACCCACAGTTTTGCAGGAAGATAATTTATTCCACGGTAAGACATATCTTGCGGTTAATCAATTTTCAATACCCCCGGATTTTTTCCTTTGCCGGGGATACCGGGCAAAAATACAAATGTTTTGAATTGTCATGAGGGAATTTATGTAGGGTCTGCTGAAAATCACAAGGGCAGAGCGTTAAGAAAATGTCCGGTGGACATTTATAGCGAATGAGCCGGTCTGCCGCACGGCAAAATAAACACGTTTTTATTGAATGAAATAAAGCAAGAATTATTGGATAATACCTTGATTTTTCTTGCATTTCCTCATCAATATTATTGTGTTATACGCTATGTTTCAAGTGTTTGAAAATTTTTCAGCAGACCCTAGATAATTTTTTCAGCATCCGCTATATTACGTTATAGCGTTTTTCATGTACATGTGTGCTTATTGGTTAAAAATGCTTATTTTTGAAAAAACTTCAAAATATGCAGTCGAAAAAAATAGGATTGAGGGAAGCCGTTTCCATCGGTATCGGTGGAATGGTAGGCGGAGGGATTTTTGCAGTACTCGGACTGTCTGTCGAATTAGCCAAAGGTGGTACTCCCTTGGCTTTTTTGATAGCCGGATTAATAGCGCTAATCACCTCTTATAGTTATGTAAAGCTGTCAATGGCATTTCCCGATAGGGGAGGAACGGTAAAATTTATAAATAACGGATTCGGAAAAGGCATTTTCAGCGGTAGTGTGAACAACCTATTGTGGATCAGTTATATCATTATGTTGTCGCTTTATGCCTCGGCTTTCGGTTCATATGCTCCCAATTTATGGCGTATTACCGGCAGCTTGACACTCGATATACACATTTACAGTAGCGCTATCGTAATATTCTCTACATTGATAAATTTTTATAGCATAAAAGTTGTTGGGAAAATTGAGGCTTTTTCTGTGGGGATTAAGATAACGATACTGTTCGTTTTCGTACTGATGGGTCTTTATACATTGGTAAATAGCCCGGGAACAGGACAATTATCGCCGGAACATTGGGAATCACCCGTAAATTTATTTACGGCAGGTATGGTGATTTTTATCGCCTATGAAGGATTCGAGCT
>CAZQPD010000091.1:0-11171 GCA_964595235.1 uncultured Polaribacter sp. | reverse complement strand
GCTCCCAACTAACCATTAACCACTATAAAAGATTTCTCACTCCGCTAACGCTCCGTATCGAAATGACAGCGTGCCCCAACTATTAACTCAAAACTCAAAACTATCAACTCAACTCGTGTTTGAGAGTTTTTCAGCAGACCCTAAATAAATTTACCTCAGGCATATATCCTGCCCTGTGATAAATCCGGGGCTGCTCTAACGCCCTAATGACAATGGTCCGGAAAACTTCACTTTTACCTTCTCAATCAATTTCCCTCCGGAATATACTCCGATTGTTATTTTTTCTTTATATGAATGCAGTTCCTGTTTTGGAATACGTACGGTCAATCTGCCGATGCCTTTTTCCAATTTCGGTACATCCAAATCTTTATATGAGTTTTCGACGGTTCCTTCGTGCTTGATGAGTTTGAATGTAATATCTTCGAGGTCGTGGGTGCTTTTGTTCACAATGTCATAGTCGAACTTATTCTCGATGATACCTCCTGGCAATTCTTTGTATGTGGTTCCAGGAACCCTCAATATGGTTGTTTCACTTTCTCCTCTATAGACGAGTAAACCTATTAACAAACCCAATAATATGAGCAATACGGCCGTATAAAATTTCTGTCTCAAACCGAACCTGAACGGTTCCCCCCGGCTTATATTGTTCTCTGAAGCGTACCGGATGAGCCCTGTTTCAAAACCTACACTCCGCATAGTAGCATCGCAAGCATCGATACAAGCCGTACAGTTAATACACTCCATTTGTGTACCGTTTCTGATATCGATTCCGGTAGGACATACCAATACGCATTGCTTACAATCTACACAATCACCATACCCTTCTGCCTTGCGGTCTTGCCCTTTCCTGAATTTAGCACGCCCTTTTTCGCCTTCTCCGCGTACATAGTCGTATGCTACATTGATGGTGTTGTTATCGAGCAACACCCCTTGGAGCCGCCCGTAAGGGCATACGATGATACAAGCCTGTTCGCGGAACCATGCGAATACGAAATAGAAAACGGCGGTAAAGACCAGCAAGGGAATGAAAGTCCCCAAGTGATTGAAAATCCCTTCCCGGTAATACTGTAATACTTTGTCAGTCCCCATGACGTACATCATCATGGTATTGGTGATGATGAGGGATACTATGGCGAATACTATCCATTTGGTAACCTTTACCCGTATTTTATGGGCATTCCAGGGCGATTTTTGTAATTTTATCTGTTTGGTACGGTCACCTTCTATCAGGTATTCTATCTTGCGGAATACCATTTCCATAAATATTGTCTGCGGGCAAAGCCAGCCGCAAAATATCCGCCCGAAGATAATAGTAAACACAATGATAAAAACGACCGATAAGCCGATACCTATGGCGAAAATGTGAAAATCCTGGGGAAAAAAGGGATGACCCAAAATATTAAACCTCCTGCCTAATACATTGAACAGGAAAAGTTGGTTGCCATTTATTTTTACAAAAGGGAAAATAAAGAACATAGCCAGCAACAGCCAACTCAGCCAGGTTCTGTATCTATAAAACTTTCCTTTGGGTTTTTTGGGGTGGATATAGTTACGCTTTCCTTCTTGGGTAATGGTCCCGATTGAGTCTCTGAAACTCTCGTCTCTTTGATAAGCCATGACTTACATCGTTAATTCCCGGCAAAGGTAAAGATTATTTCTGTTATTCCGAGTATGTCACATTACCATATTCCGGAACTTTTTAAAAGAAAAGAAACTATTGTTACAAAAAAAAGCCGCGCAGATTGCGCGGCTTCAAGAGGCAACAAATTTATGTTAGAATAATGACGGTTATTGTGTCATTTTCTCACCTTCGGGAGCTTTGGGGTTCTCCGGGTTAGAACCCTGCATGGAGAGAATATAGCTCGCCAGTTGTTGTCTTTCGACTTTGGGCAGGTTGGCATATGAGGTCATGGCAGTACCTTTGACACCATTGGTTATGGTATTAAAAATATCCACCACGGTACCACCGTGAAGCCAATATTCATCGGTTAGATTAGGACCTACCTGACCGCCGAGATCTTCCCTGTGGCAGCCTACACAACCTTTTGCGGTAAAGAGCTCCTTGCCTTTGTTGAGATTCTCTGAATCGGTAAAAGCCACAATATTATCCGTACTGAATTCTTCGGGATGTTCGGCTTTGTATTTTGCCACTTTGGCTTCATAAGCCTTGAGTTCCGCCTGATATTCATCTTCTTGTCCGTACCATCCCAGTGCGAATATGGCAAAATAATAGAACAAGGTAATGAATATGGTAATGTAGAAACCCCACACCCACCAGGGCGGAAGTACGTTGTCGAGCTCACGAATCCCATCATAATTATGATCCAACATGATGTCTTCTTCCTTGCCTAATTCGTGGGCTTTTGTTACGGATTTGATAAACCGTTGCCAGAAATTTAGATTATTATTACTCATTTTCGTTTGATTTTTTGGTTGGAACTGAAACGTCGTCATTCAATGGCAAATGACGCAATTCATCGATATTGCTTTTTTTCATTTTGAAAACCAATACCAACATGATTACGAATATCAACATAAACAGTAACAGGGCAATAACCGGATAAGTGGCCATATCCTGTGCGTTGTCGTAATAATGTTTTAAAAACCGTATCATGGTTACTTATTGGTTTTGATATCGGTACCTATACGCTGGATATAAGCGATAAGGGCTACTACCTCTTTGTTTTGCAGTTCGTTTTTATCGAATTCGGTATTGGTTAGCTTTGCCATTACCTGACCTATTTGTTCTTTCAATTTGCCTTCTGCACCGGCTATTTCCTCATCGGAATACGGAACGCCGAGTTTTTGAAGTGTTTTCATTTTCTTTTGGATTTTGGAATAATCCAAATCGTTCTTGAACAGCCAGGAATAACGCGGCATAATCGTTCCTTCAGAGGTGGACTCGGGGTCGAAGAAGTGGCTGAAATGCCAGTTTACATCTTTGTACCCTTGTCTGTCAGGATCCCCTTCGCGATACAGGTCCGGACCGGTACGGCGTGACCCCCACAAGAAGGGGTGGTCATATACATACTCGCCGGCTTTCGAGTAATCCCCGTAGCGTACTACTTCCGAACGGAATGGACGGATAAGCTGGGAATGGCAGTTATTACATCCTTCCCTGATATAAATATCACGCCCTTCCAATTCCAGCGGCGTATAAGGCTTGACCGCCGATATTTCGGGAATATTACTCTTAACCAGGAACATCGGCACCAATTCCACCAAAGTACCTACTATCACGGCTACGAATGCCAAAATAATGAACAATACAGCTCTTCTTTCGAGCCATGTGTGCCAAGGTTCTCCTTTGACCCGCTTACCACTGATGGGTTTGAGTGCTGGAGCTTCGGCTAATTCGTCACCGATAAATTGTCCTTTATAGGCTGTTTTGACCAAGTTGTAAGTCAACAGCAAGAATCCGGTATAATATAGCGTTCCACCGAAAGCACGCATGGCATACATCGGCATGATTTGGGTGACAGTCTCCAGGAAATTGCCATAGACCAACCTTCCTGCTTCGTCGAACTCTTTCCACATCAATGCCTGTGTAAATCCGGCAATATATAACGGCATGGAATAGAACAGGATACCTATGGTAGCAATCCAGAAATGGTAATTAGCCAATTTCTCGGAATACAATTCCGTGTTGTACAATTTTTTTGCCAGCCAATAGAGCATACCGGAAACTATAAATCCGTTCCATGCCAGTGTTCCTATGTGTACGTGCCCCACGATCCAATCGGTGAAGTGCGCGATGGCGTTGAGGTTTTTGAACGAAAGCATGGGACCTTCGAATGTAGCCATACCATATCCGGTAATAGCTACGACGAAAAATTTCAAAATGGGGTCTTCCCGTACCCTGTCCCAGGCACCACGAAGGGTCAACAGACCGTTAATCATACCACCCCATGAGGGGAAAATCATCATTACCGAGAACACAGTACCGAGATTTTGCGCCCAGTCGGGCAATGCCGAATAGAGCAAATGGTGCGGTCCTGCCCAGATATAAATAAAAATCAAAGTCCAGAAGTGGATGATGGACAGCCTGTATGAATATACCGGGCGGTTCGCGGCTTTCGGCACAAAATAATACATAAGACCCAAAATGGGTGTGGTGAGGAAAAATGCCACGGCATTATGCCCATACCACCATTGAATCAGCGCATCTTGCACTCCGGCATACAAAGAATAGCTTTTGGTCAAGCCTACCGGTAATTCGAGGTTGTTGACAATATACAGCATGGCTATAGTAACCAATGTGGCTATATAGAACCATATGGCTACGTATATATGGCGTTCACGCCTCTTGATAAGCGTTCCGACCATATTGATACCCATGACCACCCATACCAACACCACGAGTATGTCGATAGGCCACTCCAACTCGGCGTATTCTTTTGAAGTGGTAATACCCAATGGCAATGTTATGGCTGCCAAAAGGATGATAAACTGCCAACCCCAGAAGTGCAGACGGCTAAGAAAATCGCTGAACATCCGGGTCTTGAGCAATCGCTGCATCGAGTAATACATCCCCAAGAAAAACCCGTTACCGATAAATGCGAATATAGCCGAATTGGTATGTAAAGGACGTAGCCTTCCAAAACCCAAATACGGCAAATCACCGGCAAAGGTTAAATAATTGGGATACAAAAACAGAAAAGCTACCATCAAGCCTATGGTAAGAGCGGTAACCCCCCACCATACCGTGGCCCAAAAGAATAGCTTTACCACTTTGTTGTCATAGTAAAATTGCTGTTTTTCCATCGGTTAGAAAGATTTGTTGGTTAATGTTTTGTATTATTAATCGTCTGATTCTGTGACTGCTCCGCCTTACCTTTCCCATTCTCCACCAATTCATCGTCGAACAACATCCTTACGGAAGGCGTATAAGTATCTTCGAATTGTCCGCCTTTTACGGAACGCAAAAACAGTATAAGAAAAAATACCGCCAAAGAGATGGTAAATCCTATAGTAAGGTATAACACTTCCATTAAACGTTTGCGGCTTAAAATTTTGTTAAAATTCGCACAAAAGTATAAATAAATTTTTTAAAAACACTGATAATTGTCATATGTTTTTCATCCGTTTTTTCACTTCTTTTTGCTTGTATGCCAAATATCCGGTTGAGACACTGACGAAAACCACCACGCTGATGGAACTCAAAGGCATCAATATGGCTGCAATGACCGGTGTAAGTTGTGCTGTTACCGCAAAATACATCCCGATGACATTATAGAGGAAAGAAAAAAGGAAAGCCCTTTTTACTACTTTGACCGTCTTACGGGATAATGTTAAAAAACCGGGTAAATTGTTGAAAAGTTTTGCATCGATGATGCCATCATTCGCCGGAGAAAAGACATTGATATCTTCCGAAACGGCTATTCCCACATCACTCTGCGCCAAAGCACCTGCATCATTCAGTCCATCGCCCACCATCATGACCATATCCCCTTTTTCCTGTACACTTTTTATATATTCCAGCTTATCATGCGGCGATTGGTTGAACAACAAAGGTGTTCCGGCGGGAAGCATATCCGAAAGGCGTTCTTTTTCTCCTTCGTTATCACCCGAAAGAATGCTCAACCGGTAATGTTTCGACAAAGAACGCATCACTAGATCGAGCCCTTGACGGTATATATTTTTACTCCTGTAATACCCCACCACTTCACCGTTTATACTTATATATACATAGGTTCCAGGTTCTGCATTAGGGCGGGCGTTGGTTATCTTGGCATTTCCGGCTGCAATTTCCAATCCGTCCACCGTGCCTTTGATACCCTGCCCGGGTATTTCCTCATAATGGGTAACCCCGTTCCGGGAAATCCCCCCCTCCATCATCGAGTGTAACATCCTGCTGAGAGGATGATTCGATGATCTGATCAATGTCTTAACGGCTCTACGCTCCGCATCTGTCAATTCCCTCCCGTAATATTGCATTGTGGTAGCATTTTGCAAAGTCAAAGTCCCCGTCTTATCGAAAACAATATGATTTACCTCCGCCATATCCTCGATAACCCCGGCATTTTTCAAATAAAACTTCCTATAACCGAATATACGCAGCATATTGCCGAAAGCAAAAGGCGCCGCCAAAGCCAAAGCACAAGGACATGCTATGATAAGAACGGCGGTTACAACTTCAGCCGCCGTTCCGTACTGCCCACGGGATATCCAGTACAATCCGGCCAATATGGCTATGCTGATAATGGTTATTGTAAAATGCTTGCTTATTTTGTCGGTAAGTGTTTTTATCCGCCGTTTGGTTTTCTTCTCGAACACCTCATTACTCCATAGCTCCGTCAAATAACTCTCCGAAATAGTATTGATGACATCTATCTCAATGGCACTACCCAATTGTTTGCCTCCGGCAAAAAGCTTATCACCGTTTTTCTTAGTCACCGGCAGCGACTCTCCGGTTACAAAACTGTAATCAAGTACGGCTTCCCCACGTATCAAAATGCCGTCAACCGGTATGAGCTCCTGATTCCGGATCAACAAACGGTCCCCGCGCTGTATTTCCTGTACGGGAATGTGCTCCTCGATACCTTCTCTTATCCTCGTAACCGCTATGGGAAAATACGACCTGTAATCCCGCTCGAAAGACAGATAATCATAAGTTTTCTGCTGGAAATACTTGCCAACGAGCAGAAAAAACACCAAACCCGTCAGGCTGTCGAAATATCCGGACCCCACTCCCGAAATCACTTCATAAGCACTTCGCAGAAAAATCACCGTCATCCCCAATGCGATAGGTACATCGACACTCAAAATACCTTTTTTCAAACCCTTGTATGCGGTAATAAAATAATCTTTGCCACCATATACCATCACGGGAATGGCAAAAAACATCATCAGATAACGGAACAATACCTTGTACTGATCCAACCACATATCATCCGACTGAAAATATTCGGGAAAAGCCAATAACATCACATTACCGAACCCGAATCCAGCCACTCCGAGTTGATACAAAAGGGTTTTCCCTGCTTTCTTTTGACCCTGTTTACCGGCATCTTCCAAACTGATATACGGCTCATACGCAATGGATGCCAACAACTCCACTACTTGCTTCAGGCTGATTTTTCCCGTCTTGAAATGTATCTTTACGGTCTTCTCGGGAAAATTCACCGTGGACTTGACGATGGCTTCATTCAAATTATCCAAATTTTCCAACACCCAAATACACGCACTACAATGTATGGAAGGAATATAAAAACTCACGATGCTTATCTCACCGTCAGAAAATTCCAAAAGCTTCTCCACTATTTCTTCATTATCGAGATAATCAAATTTACCCCGAATCTCTCCCGGCACATTTCCCGGTGTCGATTCCATATCATAATAACACCCTAACTCGTGCTGGTTCAAAATCTCATATACCGTCTTACAACCGTTACAACAAAAACATTTGTCATAAGCCTCTACCGGATACTTCCCGCAATCCTGCCCGCAATGATAACATTGTCTTTTCTCTTTTTGCATTCTTATTTGAGTAACCAAATTATCATTATATGATAATTGTCAATTTTTTTATTATCTTTGTGGCAAACATACAACATAATTTATTAAATACCATCCGCTATGGGAGCCTGTGAACATTGTATCATCAAAGAACACAACGAACTTCGATATCTCGTATATGAAGAACTGGAAGAATTTACCCGGAGCAAAGTAACCCTCAATATTAAAAAAGGTGAAAATATCGTCACCGAAGGACACGTAATGAACGGCATCTATTGCCTGAAAACAGGCAAATGCAAATTGAGCAAACTCAATACAAACGGTAAAAGTCAAATCATCAAATTCCTGAATCAAGGGAAAATCATCGGACACCGTTCCATACTCAGTGACGAACCCTCCGGATTGACCATTACCGCTATGGAAGATATGCAGGTGTGTTTTATCCCGAAAACCAAAATCATGGAAGCCATCGATTCCAACCCTTCTTTCTCCCTGCAATTGATGAAAAACATTTCACACCAACTCAACGAAGCAAATACCTCCATATCCAATATGGCTCAAAAATCAGTCAAAGAGCGGCTGGCGGATATATTACTCGAACTGGAACAAGTATTCGGCAACGATTCGGAAGGTTTTATCGATATCAAACTCACACGGGAAGAAATCGCCAATGCCATAGGTACCGCCACCGAATCGGCAATCCGTTTGCTTTCAAAACTAAAATCGGACAATATCCTGGAAATCAAAGGGCGCCGTATCAAAATAATCGACCACGATACCCTGCATCACATCTCCGACGGGTATTAATCCGGAGTTATTATAAATCTCTCTTTTTCAGTATATAATACGAAAAATATACGAATAAGAACGTCCACAACAACGCGATGAGCACATCGCTGAAGTGCACGCTGTAATCCTTGACTATTTCCTTGCCTATCTGCGCCGAAATACTCCGTATTTCTTTGAGCCGCGAGAAAGGCTCTTTGATGAGATTCGCCATATTGTTCAGCGGCAAATACCGTGTGAAACGTTCGTAATGCTCCACCTTCCAGTTCCAACGCATCAACCCGATAAATATATTCTCCAATACCGACCACAATATAATAAAGCCTACGGCAAATGCCGACCGCCTAATCAACAACCCGGCAAACAACCCGAAAGAAAAGAAGGCCACGAGCTTGATGAAATATGCCCCGAGATACGGCAAACCACGCACCACCAAAACCGGTGAAGTAAAATCGGAAAACGCATACCCCATGACCAAGGTCAACAAGCCTACATATACCGTGGAGAGAATTGCCAATAGTATCACGGTGAGAAATTTCGACAGAACGAACTCCTTCTTACTCAATCCGTCTATCAGGTTTTGCTTCAATGTACGGTTCGTGTACTCCCCGGCTGTCATCGATACGATGACCAACAATAAAAAGAACTTGATAATGGCAGCGAGATACGTATTCAAATGCCAGATATAGGGAAAATTAAATACCCCCTGATCTACCAAGTGAAAATGAAAGTTGCCTTCGTCTATATCAAAAGACGCCAACAATGCTACCGATGACAAGAGCACAAAGTAAGTAATTACCAGCACCCTCACCGAACGGTTATAACGGAGCTTGTGTATTTCGATGGATAACAACCGCCACATGATTAATCAGGGTTTATTAGCCGGCTTGCCGGAACGGCAAAATAAAACTTCGAATGGGAAAAAACCGGTTTTTCTTGCATTTTATTATGTAATTTATTCTCTTTCACGCGTTTGAAAGTTTTATAGCAGACCCTGACTATCATTGGTGATAGCCAAAAACCGCTGTTCCAAATTAGGTTTAACGGTATGCAGGAACTCCACGTCCAAACCGTTCTCCACCAGATGACGGTTCACCGCGGAAGCCTTCAATCCCTCCTCCGGGAAAATGCGTATCCGCCGTCCCGAGATTTCGTACTTCTCCACCCCGGGCAAGGATTCGAGTATCCGGGACCAATCTTCCGGCGCGGAACCTTCCGCTACCATCACTTCGATACGGTTGCCGGTATGGGCAATGCCGTCCACGATTCCATCATATATTTTTTTGCCTTTCCGGAGGATGATCACATGGCTACATACCTTCTCCACTTCATCGAGTAAATGGGATGCCAGCAAGATGGTCGTTCCCCGCTCCGCTATCCCGGTTATGATATTCCTGATATCGTTGATACCCTGCGGGTCCAACCCGTTGGTAGGTTCGTCAAGGATGAGTATCTCGGGTTCATTGAGCAAAGCGGAAGCGATAGCCAGCCGTTGTTTCATTCCCAGCGAAAAGGTACGGAACTTACTGTCTTTCCTTCCGGATAAATGAACCGTTTCCAAAATACCGTCGATACGGTCGTAAGGTACACCTTTGATCTTACAGACGAGTTCGAGGTTTTGGACTGCCGTCATATAGGGGTAAAAATTGGGACGCTCGATGATAGCCCCTATCCTTTTCAATGCCTGGTGCGGAGGTATCTTGCCCCCGAACCAGCGATAAGTACCCGAACCGGGATTCACCACATTGAGAATCATCCCCAAGAGGGTGGACTTCCCGCTACCGTTGGGACCCAACAATCCATATACATTTCCCCTACGGACAGAAAACGAAAGCTGATCTACCGCATGTACCTTGCCGTAATGCTTATCTAACCGGTCGATTTCCAATATGACATCTTTTTCCATACGCTTGAATAGACGAGCAAGTATCCGGGTTGTTACATGCGTGTCATTAATTTTTTCCCATTAGCACCTTATATGCTTATTACGGTACCCGAACTATGGTCCCGGGAAGCTCCCGTTACACTGGCATAGACGTTGACCTCTTCCCGTATCCGGAGCATCCCCAACAGGGCAAAAATCAATGCTTCTTTATAGTCCACCAACAGTTCGCCGGGTATCTTAATCCGCGCTTTCGAATAGTGATTGATACGTTCTATCAAATACCGGTTATACACACCCCCTCCGGTGAAAAGCGCCTCCCCGCCCTTCAACTCGCTTCCTATCTTCGCAGCTATATGCTCGGTATATGTGTGTAAAATATCCGGTACCTCCGCCTCGAACATATTGATAAGCGGGAGTATTTCATCCCTGACCTGTTCGTATCCCAACGAGGGTTTTCCGGAACGGTAAAAGGACAGGGTATCGAGCTGTTCGAACAACGGCATAATCAATTTTCCGCTTCGCGCCAAATTCCCTCCTTCGTCATAAGCCTTACCCAAACGGGAAGCATAATGGTTCAATACGGTATTCACTGCCGTGATGTCATACGCGACGGTTTTTCCGTGTTCTTCATAGGAGATGTTGGAGAATCCGCCCAAATTCACACGGTAACGGAATTCTGCAAACAACAAGCGGTCCCCCACCGGAACCAGAGGAGCCCCTTGACCGCCCAGGATGACATCCTGCGAACGGAAATCATACACCACGGTGAGACCCGTTTGCGCGGCTATTTCACCGCCGTGTCCTATCTGAAAGGTATAGCCCGCTCCGGGGCGGTGGTGTACCGTATGACCGTGGGAAGCGATAACAGGTGTCCCCGGTATTCCGTTCTCCGAAATAAACCTCTTGACCTGCCCGCCCAAGTATTTCCCGTAGCGGTGGTGCAATGCTATCAATTTATCACCCGGCAGGTCGATAGCATTCTTCAAGCGGTCGTACCAGACTTTGTCATACGGATAGGTGGCAGCGCAATGTATCTTATAAC
>CAZQPD010000090.1:0-4858 GCA_964595235.1 uncultured Polaribacter sp. | reverse complement strand
TGAGCACCGGATTTTGGGTAGCCGAACTTGCGGTAATGACCGGGCTGCCCACCGAAACGATATGTCCGGGGCACACGGATGACAGGTCGTCTTGGATTTGCAGGTTAATGATCTGTAAGGTAGGGCTGTCGTTCTCAATGGTCAGGGTAAATTGTAATTCCTCGTGCTCGAGGATACCGGCGGGAGCGGTATCGATAATTTCCATCGATTTGGTGATACTGAAATTGAATTCGAACATAAACCGGATTCCGAGAACCAGGCATACGCATTGGTCGTTGGCGGTAGGTAATTCACCCGGTGTATCCGCCTGATAATATCTGTCGAGATGGTCACCTAATCCGTCCGACCATATCACATAAGAGGTACGCCGGCTTATGTTATACTGTAATTCATCGTATCCCGAAGCCGAATCGGCGGGACCCTGGGTCATGTTTACGGCAGGTGAAGTAAGGTAATACACCGTATCGGACGAAGGAATTTGGTTGGTGATAAAATGTACGTTGAATACTGCATTTTGCCCGGCAGGGAGTGTATTTCCCGTGGTCAAAATCAAACTTTCCGTATCGCCGTTATAAGCGTTATTCACCGTCATAGCGGGACCGCTCTCTTGCGTAACTTCAATGGTGGAAAATGAAATACCATCATCAAACAAATCGCCGAATCCCAAATTGAAATTCACATTATCAGCGCCGGTCGAGCCTTCGTTGTTGAGAATAATTTGCATGGTATAGTCATAAGTGCCGTCCGGTTGGATAGGCGGGTCGGAGATATTGCCTGCAAAGATATCGGGGAGGTACATATTCGCCGATACGATGGCTTCGGTGGTATGAAAATCCTGTAGTTCGTCGAATGTAAATGTATCGTTTCCACGCGACGAAGTAACCGAGACCGTCAAATCAAAAGTAATGCCGGAGCCTGAAGGAGTGGGATTGGGTCTGCCGTCGCAAAACGGGTCCACCACGACGCAGAAAGTTACGTAAAGATTTTGCCTCGGGTACAGTGTATTTTCCGCAATGGCATTATCGTTAAATACGGCGGTGGAGGTCAGATTTTGGAAATTTGTATTCAGGGAAGTCACATTGTAATCCTGCGGATAAGGTGCTCCTACGTAGTCTTGGGGCAAGCTGGTGGAAGCGGCGAATGTCTCCAATCCTTCCACACAGCCGTTTCCGAATACGGATTCCAAATCGATGGTCATATCGATATTGTGTATCAAGCTGTTCTCGTGGTAATCACGGGCAATGCTGTTGTTCGCCAGGCGTATGGAATAGCGGATTTTGTAATAGCCGTCCGGGGTGTAACCTTGGTTGCAGCTATATACACTCTTAATTTCCAACAGGTCTCCGGCGGTCTCTACCGTGAGTAACAGCAAAGCCGTATCTCCTCCGGTAATGGTGTAGGTAATATCGGGCACGGGACCCGAATAGCCTGCCGCCGGGACGAAAGTCCAACTACCGTCGGCATTGATCGTAATGGTGCCGACACCGGCAATAACCGCCGTTTCGCCGGGGGCATAGTTATTGCCCTGTACGGTAAATGACACGACGGAAATATTTTCCCCTTCGTCGTTTTCCAACAAACCGGGTGCGGGAACCGTAAGGGGTGTATCTTGGTCCACCGTATCCACATTGTCATGAGCAACAGGGGTTTGCGCCCGCGAAAAAGCGGATATAAAAAATATGAACAAGAAGGATATAATATGACGCATTACTTTATATGTTTTCAGGATCTGCCGAAAAACTCCCAAACATGATAATGAGAATGAATTACATACACAACAATAATTAAATGCAAGAGAAACCGGTTTTTTCCCCCAATCAAATCTTGCATTAGAATCATCCTCAAAGAACGTGTATATATTGCCTTCGCGGCAGGCTGTCCCAACGGCTGAAAGCGCCCGCCGGACATTTACATAACGTTCTCTCTGCTCCGGTGATTTTCAGCTGCTCCTATTTAGAGTAACCAAAATTAAGCAATTTTATTATACCAAATAGTCAAATGTGCGGGATAATAACTCAATATTTCCCGGATGGAATTTCCATTGCTTACTACGGGCAAAGATAGTGATATAACGGGGATTGGCGGTTAGCAGTATGTTCATACGGTTACACTGCGGTAAAATGCAGTGCGTGGAAAAGGTCAGAGCAACAGGTCGGGGCGGATATTCCGCGTACGTTCGAGGGCTTTCTCATGCCGCCATTCCTCTATCTTGGCATGGTCTCCGGAAAGCAGGATATCCGGCACCTTCATCCCTTTGTACACAGCGGGCCGGGTATATACCGGCGGGGAGAGCAGCCCGTCTTGAAACGAATCGGTCAGGGCGGAAGTTTCATCGTTTATCACACCGGGTATCAGCCTGACGACAGCATCCGCCAAAACGGCGGCAGGTAGCTCACCTCCCGACAATACGTAATCACCGATGGATATTTCACGCGTGATATGCATTTCGCGCAAGCGATGATCCACCCCTTTGTAATGTCCTGCCAATAGAATCAGGTTTGATTTCAGAGAGAGTTCATTCGCCAGGGACTGCGTAAGAACCGGGGCATCTGGGGTCATGTAGATGATTTCGTCATATTCCCGTTGGGATTTGAGCGAACCGATGAGCCGGTCGATGGGCTCTACCATGAGCACCATACCCGCACCACCCCCGTACTGGTAATCGTCTATTTGACGGTATTTGCCCGCCCCGAAGCGGTGAATATCGTGCAACTCAATCGTTACAAGCCCGTTCTCTCTCGCCCTGCCTACAATCGAGTGGTCGAGAAATCCCTCCAACAAGGCGGGAACGGCACTGATAATATCTATACGCATGTATTTTTTTTAGCAAAGTTAACATTATCAATGAAATTTTATAACTTTACCGGAAAATACCGCTTTATAAGAGATGAAAAAAGTTATCAAATGGGTTCTTATCACCCTGGTGGTGATAGCCGGAGCCGTCATTGCCTTCTTGGAATACCTGAAACCCGTATATGAAGGAGAGGAAGTACTGCCGGGGCTATCGGCTGATGTAAAGGTCTATTACGACAGCTACGGGGTTCCGCATATCTATGCGGAAAACGAGGAGGACGCCATGCGCGCCCTGGGATATGTTCACGCCAGGGAACGCCTGTGGCAAATGGAATTGGTCAGCCGTATCGCTACGGGCAGGCTTTCGGAAATATTCGGCGAAAAACTCATAGCCGTGGATAAGTTTTATCTGACGCTCGGTATTGCGGAAGCTTCGAAAAAAACGGTAGCGGAACTAGATAAAAATTCCCCCTCTTACCGCCTGACACAAGCCTACCTGGATGGGGTAAACACCTATGTTGACAACGGGAAAACGCCCTTGGAATTTTATATTTTAGGCATTAAAAAGAAGCATTTCAGCATCGAAGACATCCACAATGTATATGGATACATGGCTTATGGTTTTGCCATGGCCAACAAAACCGACCCGGTGGTCAGCGCATTGTACGAAAAGTTGGGGGAATCGTATTTGAAGCAATTGGATATCGATATCGATAAATCCACCGAATTGATTGATAATTACGAAGGTGACGATACACGGGTACTGTCATCCATTTCCGGGTTCTCCCGGCAAATAAAATCCCTCACCCCCTTCCCTGCCATTCACGGGAGTAATTCGTGGGTGTTGGGTCCCGGCAAGACGAAAAACGGCAAGGTTATTTTCGAGAATGACCCGCATATCGAGTACGCACAACCCGCCGTATGGTACGAGGCACACCTCGTTACCCCGCAAACCGAAATTTATGGCTTCCACCTGGCGCTAAACCCCTTTCCGTTGCTGGCACACAACCACCACCAAGTATATGGACTGACCATGCTGGAAAACGACGACATCGACCTATATACCGAAACACTGAATCCCAATAACCCGGACGAATATAAATACGGTGGGGAATACCTGCCCTTCCGCATACGCGAGGAAGTCATACCGGTAAAAGGTAGTGACAGCGTACGGTTTACAATCAAAGAAACCCTGCACGGACCTGTAATGAACGCTATCGTTCCCGGTATTCATACGTCACATCCCGTGAGTATGTACTGGGTCTTTACCCAACGCCCCAACCGGCTGAATGAAGCTATCTACCGGCTGTCGCGGGCAAAGGATATGGAGGAGTTCAAGAAAGGCTTACCGCTACTCCACGCACCGGGGCTCAACGTCATGTACGGAGACGACCGCGGAAATATAGGATGGTGGGCAGTGGCGCAATTGTACGAGAGAAAATCCGGTGTTTCGACCAAAATGCTGATAGACGGGAGTAAGCCCGAAAACCACGAGCTTCGATTTTTGCCTTTCGATGACAACCCCCATGCCGTCAATCCGCCCTGGGGCTACGTGTATTCGTGCAACAACCAGCCCGATTCCCTGCCGGGGCGTAACTTCGTACCCGGGTATTATCCGCCGCACGACAGGGCGCTACGCGTGGTAAACAACGTGAGTAAATGGACGGAAGCCACTCTCGAACAAAGCCTTGCCCTCGCCACGGACGATATCTCGTCCACAGCGCCATACACCGTACCGTACATATTAAAAAGCTTGGAGAATGCTTCCCTGACACCAACGGAACAAAAGGCAAAAGAGATACTCTCGGGTTGGCAGTTCGACGCATCGACCGGCAGCCGGGGAGTTACCGTATATTCCGTATTCATAGACGAGTTCGAGAAGGCTTTGTATGCCGATGAAATGGGGGAATTATTCTCCGGCTTCCGCCATACATTCCTCGCCGAGAGGATGATAGCCCCTACCCTAACGGGGAAATACCCCATCTGGCAAGATGATATCCGGACTCCCGGCAAGAAGGAAACACTCTCCGATATACATCTGGCGGCATTCCGGAATACCGTAAAG
>CAZQPD010000089.1:0-3281 GCA_964595235.1 uncultured Polaribacter sp. | reverse complement strand
ATTTGCTAACAACTCTTTGGGGGAAAGGGTTCTTACTCTTTAATCAGGTGCCACACCCTTGGGTGTGGCACCGTTTTTTTCTAATAATAAAACACTTACACAATTCCGGCTCAAAACATACGTCAAGAAAATTTATTACTTTTGAAGTAGCTTAATACCTACTGGAATTTTTATGAGGGATAAATGCTTTCTTTCCGGATTCGTCTTATTCATCTTTTCCGCCCTTATAGCATACGCTATCCCCGGTTATATGCAGGGAAAAGAAGCATCATCAGTATCCGGTATTCAAAATATTAATTACCACGTCAACAAGGCAACAGAAAATCCCGTTCTTGACAGTGGTTTTTCCAAGGATTATTTGACAGTTGACAAAGACAGTTTGTTGAGTTTTTTCAACAGGGCATACCAGGCTTATCCCGCCTTGCCCAAAGGACTTCTCGAAGCCATCAGTTATCACACTACCAGACTGAAGCACAGAACACCGGGAAATTCTATAAGCTGTACCGGAACACCGAAGATATTCGGTATCATGGGACTTACAGAAGGTGGAATGGGTATCAATAACACACTGAATATTGTTTCCCGTATATCAGGCTATTCTATCGAGGAGTTGAAGTCCAGCCCTCAAAAGAACATTTTAGGGACGGCAAAATGGCTTAACCATAGTTACCTCAACAACAAAGCAAACCTCATATCCGTAATACATGAATATTTAGGCTTTGCGGATACATCCGGAAATGCTGAATTCCTGAAAAACGATTTTGCACTGCAAATCATCAAATCACTACACGATGGGGTACGATTAAACGGCATCGTCTATTCGGAACCGGATAAGCAATACGAAGCAGAAAGGTTTTTTGCCCCGGATTTCCTTGATATTTATCAAAATAAAAGAGTTCGATTTACCATCGATAAATCCACATACAGCTCTGATTATCCCGGAGCCACCTGGGTAGGAACTAATTGTTATAGCAGTAGAAACGGAACTCCTGTTACCGATGTAGTTATTCACGATATGGAGGGTTATTTTACCTATACCGTATATACTTTGTTTCAAAATTGTGACTATGAAGTAAGCGCTCACTATTGCATAAGAAGTAATGACGGGTTTATCGTTCAACTCGTTTCAGAAGCGGATAAAGCTTGGCATGTAGGGCAGGGAAACCCTTACTCCATCGGGCTGGAGCACGAAGGTTTTGCCGATGACCCCGATTGGTACACTGCCGCTATGTATCAAGCTTCCGCCGGTTTGGTAATCGACATCACCCAAAGCGGATACGGCATTGCTCCCACATCATGTTATTACGGACCTTCAAACCCCATGTATCAGATTGACCCGCAACCCGAGTATATCAGAATAAAAGGGCATTGCCACTATCCGTTTAGTACACACTGGGATCCGGGACCTTATTGGAATTGGTATCTGTATTACGATTTGATAAATGATACCGCACACCCCGATTTGGTTATTATGGCTATGTGGACAGAACCCGCCTCCCCTTCGGCAGAAGAATTTGTCGATTTGTACGTTGAGATAAAAAATGCCGGTGATGAAACAGCCTCCAATATCTCCTTGGACTACCGGATAGACGGAAATATCGTCGGCACCGATACACATAACTCATTAGACCCCGGTGATACGCAAGTGGAGTTTTTGAACAATTACGTATTCGATGACCCGGGTGATTACGAGTATTGTGTATATATCGATGGCGTGGATAACGAGGAAAATACCGCCAACAACAGTTATTGTATTGGCGTTGTAGTATCAAATACCACCGGCATATACGATACAGCACAGGAACAGGACATCAGGGTATATCCGAATCCCGCAGATGACTTCTTGTACTATTCCGTACAGGGAACAGAGGGAATTATTCGTGTAGAGGTGTCAAACAAACTGGGACAGACTATAAAAATAATAGAAAAGCCTAACGGAAAAATAGACCTGTCGGATATGCCGGAAGACTTATACTTTGTAAAATTCATAAACTTATATGAACAAACCCGTGTGTTTGGCATCATAAAAAAGTAGTGATAAAACGACCAAAGCCATGAAATACTACCTTATCGCAGGGGAAGCATCGGGAGATTTGCATGCCGCCAATTTGATGAAAGCCATAGCCCGTTTGGACAGCCAAGCGGAATTCCGGTTTTGGGGCGGGGATAAGATGAAGCAAGCAGGGGGCAGTATGGTACACCACTACCGGGAACTCTCCTATATGGGCTTTTGGGAAGTGGCTAAAAACCTGCGGAAATTACACCGTTATCTCGACGAATGCAAACAGGATATTTTGAAGTACCGCCCCGATGTATTTATCCCGGTGGATTATTCGGGTTTTAACCTGCGTATTGCCCCTGTGGCAAAAAAAGCGGGAATACCCGTTCACTTCTATATCGCTCCCAAGCTCTGGGCATGGAACGAAAAAAGAGCAAAAAAATTAGACCGGTACGTCGATGCGTTATATGTGATTTTTCCTTTCGAAGAAGAATTTTTCCGGCAGCGAATTTCCATTCCTGTCTATTATGTTGGCAATCCGTCCATGGATGCAATTTGTGACCACCCGCCGCCCGATGCGGTACATTTTCGCGATACCTACGGTTTGGACGAACGCCCTGTCATTGCCCTGTTGCCTGGAAGCCGTGTCCAGGAAATTGCCAAAATACTACCCGCCACACTTCCTCTGGCAGAGCGGTTTCCGGATTATCAATTCGTCATAGCGGGTGCTCCGGGATACCCGGAAAATTTCTACCGCCGCTTCACCGGAAATGCCGGGATTCCCGTCATTCCCAACCGGACTTATGACCTGTTATCGCTTGCTCATGCCGCTATTGTGGCTAGCGGTACGGCCACGCTCGAAACCGCCTTGTTCAAAGTTCCACAAGTAGTCGTGTACAAGACTTCTCAACTTACCTATTCCATCGCCAGGCATTTCGTGGGCAAACGCCTCAAATATATTTCATTGGTCAATATCGTTGCGGACAGTCCCGTGGTGGAAGAACTCATCCAACACCAATGCCGCCCCGGGCGGATAGCCGTTGCCTTGGAGAAAATCCTACAACCGGACCACCGTACGAAGATATTCGAGAGCTATCACCATTTGGAAACAAAACTCGGCGAAAAAGGCACCGCCGGCAGGGTAGCACAGAAAATTTTATATGGGAATTAATCCGGGTTTGCTGAAAATCATTAAGACAAAGCGTTGGCCCCCCAGTAGCGACCGCTTCTTTCTCCCTGACGAGCGACGTTAGGAGCCTGTCATTCCGAACGAGCGACGAGG
>CAZQPD010000088.1:0-5601 GCA_964595235.1 uncultured Polaribacter sp. | reverse complement strand
GCACCCGTCTTCAAAGAAATAGTTTATTTGTTAATTTGATGACATGTCTGCCGACAGGCAGGCTCACAATGAGGAAATAATACCTCATTACAATAGTAGTCAGGAAGTCGTCCTGATTCTTTTTGGAGAAATGGCAGAGTGGTCGAATGCGGCGGTCTTGAAAACCGTTGAGGGTCACACCTCCGGGGGTTCGAATCCCTCTTTCTCCGCGTCAAACCACCCGCAGGGTGGTTTTTTTATTTCCGTATGACGGGGCTTTTATATAAAATATCGGCGATTGTATGATTTTCAGTACAGCCTACGGTATTTTTTCATACATTCGTAAATCCGATTCGAATAGAACGATATGAAAGAAAAACCTCTCATTCTCGTTACCAATGACGACGGTATCACGGCTCCCGGATTGCGTAAACTCATTCATATTCTAAACCGTATGGGTGATGTGTTCGTCGTGGCACCCGATTCGCCGCAAAGCGGTATGGGGCATGCCATCACGGTGAACAACACCTTGTTCGTCGAACCGGTGAATATAGACGATGGACCGCAGATAGAATATACTTGTAGCGGGACACCCGCCGACTGTGTCAAATTAGCCGTCAATGAATTGCTCAACAAGAAACCCGACTTATGTGTGTCGGGGATTAACCACGGTTCCAACTCTTCTATCAATGTCATCTATTCCGGCACCATGAGTGCTGCCGTAGAAGCAGGCATAGAGGGAATTCCCGCCATCGGGTTTTCCTTGCTCGACTATTCGTGGAATGCGGATTTTTCCCATTTGGAAAAAACCGTGGAAAGCGTTGTCCGTAATGTTTTGGAAAAAGGACTACCGGAAGGGGTCGTCCTCAATGTCAACATACCGAAAAATACCGGGAAACCGCTCCGGGGCGTCAGAATTTGCCGGCAGGCTAATGCTTTCTGGAAAGAGGAATTCGACAAGCGGGTCAACCCCCATGGCAGGGAATACTATTGGCTCACCGGTAAGTTCGTCAATATGGACAAAGGCGAGGATACCGACGAATGGGCATTGGCGAATTACTACGTATCCGTAGTGCCTGTCCAGTACGATATGACGGCGCATCATTTTATCAAAAATCTTAACGAATGGAAATTTTAGCAGTATGAAAAAACAGATATTTACCGGCTTGTTGTTGAGTATATTTGCCACATTGGCAGGGAGTTATATCGTCTTGGATTTGGCTAACGGCAATGGTTTCGAAAAGAATTGGCAAATCATGCGCGATATGTCGGACGAAGGAATTGTTTTGTCTTTGGGTGCCATTCCGAACCTCTTGTTGTTTTTTGTATTTTTGAGAAAAAAACAGGAGTACCGCGCCCGCGGGGTGCTGATGGGCGTGATTTTGGTGGCGTTTGCCGTGATGTATTTTTCTTTTTTTCAAGCAGGAGCGTAATAAATAAAATATGAACGAAGGAAGTCTATATGTTCACAGCACCGGCGGAGTGGGGATTGTGGAATTTTCACACCCGCAAGGGAATTCGTTGCCGGGGGCTTTGCTCGACAGGATGGCAAGAGCCTTCGGCGAAATGAATGATGACCCGTCAGTAAAGGTCGTCATTTTGAGAAGCGAAGGCGGGCGGGCTTTCTGTGCGGGGGCTTCGCTCTCGGAATTGTTATCGATAGAAACCCGTGGTGAAGCGGATGCTTTCTTTCGCGGTTTCGGCAGTGTCATTGAGTCCATGATAAATTGCCGTAAGCCTGTCATAGGCAGAATACAGGGCAAAGCCGTAGGTGGCGCGGTGGGTTTGATAGCGGCTTGTGATTATGTAATGGCTACCCGGCAGGCAGCTGCGCGGCTTTCGGAGTGGAGCATCGGTATCGGTCCTTTTGTCATAGAGCCGGTGATAAGTTATAAAGCAGGGGTAGCCGCTACGATGCAAATGAGTATGAGCCCTACCCGTTGGTTCGATGCTTATTGGATGAAAGACAGGGGTTTGTATGCCCGTGTGTTCGACACCATAGATGAGTTGGATCACGAAGTGGATCATTTGGCGGCAGCCTGGACACACTATTCCGAAGAAGCGGCGTCACGGATAAAACGGATGAACTGGGAGGGGCTGAAAGATTATGGAAAACTCATGAGGGAACGCGCAGCTATAAGCGGGGAACTCGTTTTGACCCCCGGAGCCAAGTCGGCTTTGTCGAAATTCAAAAAAAGACGGTCATGAAAGAAATTATTTTATGGACTTGGCTGTTTTTGCAGCAGCAAAAAGACCAAGTGGAACAATTGAAGGAAAAACTCGCCCATGACCCTGACGGGCAATATACTATCGGGGTGGTCATCGGCGGGTTGCTGCCACCGGAATTATTGAGGGGTTTGGCGTATTTTCTGTATTACAAGGCGAAAAACAGGAAGGAATAGCCCATATCAAAAACTACCGCCGGATAGAATGGCTATTCTTTTCCGCAGGTGTTCCACTTCGTCTTGCAATATTTCTATTTGCCGGAGTAACCGGTTTATTGCGTCTATACCTTCGGTATTGATATTCAGCTCCTTGTGTAACCTCATATAGCGTTCCAAGCTACGGAGTTCTTCTTCGGGCAGATACTCGGTTTCTTCTTCGCGGATGAGATGGATAAGTTCGTATTCGAACAAGCTGTGAACGAATTGTTCCTGAATGCCGTAATGACGGCAAATATCGTGTACAGGGATGCGTCCGGTGTATTTCATCTTGGTTTTTCTTTGGTTATGACGGTCTCAAAGCAGCGAGTTTTTCGAATAGTGTTTTTTCCTCTTTTGTCAGATGTGAAGGGATTCGAATATGATAAGTGACGTATAGGTCGCCGAAGGAGTTTTTCCGTTTATATACGGGCATTCCTTTGCCTTTTATTTTGATGGTAGTTCCGTTTTGTGTACCCGGTTTTACTTTTACTTTGACCTTTCCGCCGAGTGTGTTAATATACACATCTCCGCCGAGGACGGCTTTGTACAGATCCAGTTCTTTGTTCAGGTATAGGTCGGCGCCTTTGCGTACGAAAGAAGTATTATTGACGATGTGGAACCGGATGTAGAGGTCTCCTTTGGGTCCGCCGTTGGTTCCGGGTGCGCCGTGTCCTTTGATACGGATGACTTGTCCGTCTTCCACTCCGGCGGGAATGGTGATGCGTATTTTTTTCCCGTTTACCGTCAAGGTCTTCTTATGTTCTCTGAACACATCGGTCAGAGTCAATTCCAATTCGGCTTGATAATCGGCGCCTTTGAAAGGCACATCGCTATGAGCTGTATTGAAACCGGAAGCTCCGGAGCCGAACATGGCTTCAAAAAAATCGGAGAATGCGCCGGCGTCTTCGAAACCGGTATAAGTATAATGGCGTTTGCCGTACGACCGGCTTTCCGCTTGCTTTTTGGCTTTTTCTATCTCGTCGGCATATTGCCAGTCTTTCCCGTATTTATCGTACTTCTTCCGGTTTTCTTCGTTGCCGAGCACTTCATAAGCTTCGTTTATTTCTTTGAACTTCTTCTCGGCTTCCTTACTCCCGGGGTTGAGGTCGGGGTGGTATTGCCTGGCGAGTTTTTTGTATGCCTTTTTGATGGTTTTGGCATCGGCTGACCTGGGTACTCCTAATATTTTATAATAGTCGATATATTGCATATCCGTCTTTAATTCCGTGTATAAAGATACATATTTTTTCCGTTATTACACCTCAATAGCGGCGCGGGATTTAGCGCCGCTATTGAGGTGTTTGTTTATAATTAATAAAATGTCAATCAATTCCGCGTTTTTATCATCTTTGGCTGTTACTTGGCGGTATCTTTTTTGGGAAAGAGTCTGTCTTGGAACTTTTTGATTTTGTCTTTCAGCGAGTCGAATTTCATTTCGCTGTTTTCTTTGTTTTCTACTGATTTTTTCAATTCGCGGATGGCTTTATCGAGTTCGGCGAATTCCAAGTCTTTCTTCCCGTATCCCATCGCTTCGGCTAATTTCAATTGTTCGGCTGCATGATTGAGCAGGTTCAATACTTCGCCGGTGTGTTCGTGGTCTTTTTTGTCGATTTTCGCCGCTTGGATGATCATTTGTTCGGCTTCGAGTACGGGCAGGGGTAGCACCACTTTGCCGATGACGACGGTGTTCAGCACTTCCGCCAATAGTGTTTCGGCTTCTTCCGGTTTATCTTTTTCCAATAGTATCACTGCGGCTTTGATCGCTTCGGGATATGTCGCTGCCGGGACGTATTGGGTTTCGATGATCACTTCGCTTTTCAGGTCGGAGAGCAATCCGGATGCCTCTTGGTAGTATCCGTCTTTGATGGCTTTCTTTACCGTTTTAATGATATCCGATACGGTATTCCTGTCTCCTTCGAAAGCGAATTTACGGTAAGATACTTTTACGGGTATAAATGCCAATGCGGGGTCCTTGGCTAGTAAGATTTCGAGGTCGGAAATGAGTTTTTTTCCGGTTTCGATTGCAGCCTCTTTGTCATCTTTTTCTATTTGGTCGATTATTTTAATGGTGTTGGATAATGTGGTGAGCGCCTCTTCGGTGAGTTCGCTGTTTTGTTTTCTTACTTCTTCTTCGATATTGCGGATGATTCTGTTGTCCAGGCTATCCCTGCTCATGGCCAGAGGACTGTTGTCCACGGCTACGGGCTTATCGCTTGTGTTTTTTTCTTGGGTATCTTTCTCTTGTGCACAAGCGATGACGGATGCAGCCATTAGCAAACTGAATAATAGGTTTCTGATATGACCTGAAATTTTTTTCATGATTTTTGAAGTTTTTTCGGTTAGACAAATCCGGCGGGCTATGCCCGCCGGGTTTTTATGGATTATATGCCGTATTTATTCAAATACCGGCGGGATTATTTGATTTTGATTTGTCGTGCCGGTTTGGGTTTGGCTTCCTCTTTTTTCGGTATGTTGATTTTCAGAATACCGTTGTCGTATTTGGCGGTTATTTTGTCGCCGTTTACGGTTTCAGGAAGCGTGAACGAACGGGTGAACGATTGGTAATTGAACTCGCGTTTGGTGAATTTTTCGTCCTCTTTTACTTCTTGTTCTTCTTGTTTTTCAGACGAAATGGTCAATACGTCGTTGTCCACCTCGATATTGAAATCGTTCTTGTCGAATCCGGGTGCCGCGACTTCCACTTCGAAACCTTCGGAGGTCTCTTTGATGTTCACCGACGGCATGGTGGTTTGTGTCAATGCAAAGTTCCTTCTGTTCCAGAAGTCGAATTCATCATCGAACAACCTGTCGAACAGGCTGGGGAATCCGGGTTGATATTTTACTAATGTCATGGCTCGAATATTTTTTTAGGTTAGACAATCGTTTTTTTACTTCTCGCTAATCCGGTTTTCAAAAAACATACCTGTACCCGTGCCTCTTACATTTTGTCATTTTTATCCTGAAATTTCTGACAAATTGTCTTTAACAGGCTGAATAACACGACATTATGTCATGCCGGCAAGATTTTTATTTCTTGTTTTTCCTGTCTGCGGGTTGCCGTTCTCGCGTTTTTTTATGTATGTTTGCCGGAAAATAGCGGGATTGTATATCGCATAATGAGTTATCATCATGATTGTACATGATTTTAGTAATCATCTGTCATTATTAAACACCTTTGTAAGTGAGATAAGGGATGAGC
>CAZQPD010000087.1:0-4914 GCA_964595235.1 uncultured Polaribacter sp. | reverse complement strand
GGGCGTATTGCATGCCGAGATACCTGCGGAAACGCATGATATCGGTCGTCATTTTGGCTTTTTGCAGTTCTATGAGGACGAGTTGTTCTTTGCCGTCTTTGTCTTTGATACGTGCTTTGAAGTCGATGCGATAGACTTTGAGCGCCACTTCTTTTATCTGGGGGCTGTACTCCGTAGGCTTGAATTCGATATCGAGTACTTCGAGTTCCAGCAGGGCGGATATGAGCAATTTCGCCACCCGGGTATCTTCCATCAGGTACTTGAATACGGTATCGTATATGGGATTGGCGACTTTGATCATAGTCGTTTGATTAGGGTAAGTTGTATAACACCGGAAGGTGTTTTTCCGGTTTATATTGTATATGGTACCATTATGAATAATGCAGGTTATTCGTACTTGGGTTTTTCGCCCATTAGTTTTAGGAATTCATCTAATTTAGGCATGACGATGATTTCCGTACGCCTGTTGATGCTTCTTCCCTCCTCGGTATCGTTGCTCGCTTTGGGTACGTATTCGCTTCGTGCACCGGCTGTAATTCTGGCCGGGTCAACGCCCAATTCGTTTTGCATGTAGCGGGCGATGGCGGTTGCACGCAATGCGCTTAAATCCCAATTGTCCCGGATACAATTCATCGAAACGGGAACATTGTCGGTATGTCCTTCTATCAAGATGTCGTAATCTTTATAGTCGTTTACGATTTTTGATATTTTACTTAATACTCTGTGGGCATTTTCATTAATCGTATAACTTCCTGATTTAAAAAGCATTTTGTCGGAAAGCGACACAAACACAACCCCTTTCAACACTTTCACATCCACGTCTTCATCATTGAGATCTTCGAGCGAACGTTTGAATTTATTACTCAATACGATATTCAACGAGTCGTTTTTGCGGTTTATTTCGGTGAGTTTACGTATGTATTTGTTGGCGGCATTGATTTCATCGAGCAGCTTACTGATGTTCACATTACCTTGCTGGCTCATGTTGACGCACCTGTCGAGGGCAGATTGAAGTTGCTCTATATTTTGTTTGTGCAAGGTGATTTGTTCGCGCAGCATATTTATTTTGGATACATTGGCATCTTTTTCCGAACGGCATTTCATCAGATTTGATTTACATTCGGTCAGAGCCGATTGTGATTTTTCGTATTGTGCGTTCAGAGCTTCGTAGTCTTTTTTGCTGACGCATGAGGTCAAAGCCAATAGACTGAAAATGAATACTACCGTTATTTTTTTCATTTTGAGTGGGATTTGTAATTATTTTATGTTGCTAAAATACGGAAAAAAATTCATTTGAAGGAAAGAGTTATTATTAAAGTATCGTTAAGTTTTGTAATATTCGAAAAATTGGTTTTGCGGATGAGAGGGAGTATTGTTTTGTCAATTATTTTTAAGAAAAGAAGTTTTTTCCATCCGAAATTTGTTTATTTCGGGTCTGCTGAAAATCACAGAAGTGCATGAATTTTTGATTGTAGGGCGGGGTATTATGAAAATGCCCGCCGGGCATTTTAGCCGGCGAGCATGTGCCGTGCCGTCAAAATATAAAACTTCTCCTGTTTTCCTTCCGGCTTTATCGCGCCCTAATCCACATTATCATGCAGAAAGGAATTGTTCGAACGTAGTTGAACATCCCCCTCATCGTCTATTTCCAGACTCGTGCGGGATATTTTTGATGTATCGTTTTTGTCATTATCCAAGTCAATCCCCATTCGCTTATACGCCGGTTCTTTCTCCATATCCTCAATATTACTACCGTCCATATTCCCGCCTTTATTGAAAGTATAATTGTATTTATGATACAGGTTTTTTCTCTTATGGGAGTTCTTTTTTACCTCGCTTATGGTCATTCGCAAAGGAGAAAATTCTTCGTTATCCGTATCTCCGGCAGGTTTATGCATACGAACTTCGCCGGGTTGTTTTTCTATGACTTTGAATTCTGCGCTCTCTGGTTCCTCTTCCACCTGTGTTTCTCCTTGTGCCGGGGCAACTGCTTCCTCTTCCAAGGTATGTACAATCTTTTTTCCTGTGGTTTCGGTTGTTGCCGGTTCGAACTCCAAGGGTAATTCCATTTGTAATTCCTCCTGTGCATTAACTTCGTCCTCCGGTGGGGTTGATGTCATTTTAGAACGGATAATTTCTTCATATACCACCTCTATTTCCATAATATCCTCCTCGTTTACCGGTTTATCTTCCGGCGCCGCAGGTGCAGTTCTTGCCGGAAGTTCATCATCCACATAGATTTTGATTCCGTCATTTGCGTCATTAGGAGCCGGTGTGTCATGAGTTGCATTTGTATTCTCATTCTCCACAGCCGTAAAATCCACTTCTATGTCCAATATTTCATCGGGTACAAAAAGGTCTCCGGCAGGTTCGGGTTCTTGTTCTTCCGTATCATCTTCTTCCAATTTGTGAACGATTCGTTTGTCCGTATTATTTTCGCCGGGATACGGCTCATCGAAGGTCTCTTCATCCTCTACCGAGTCGAACAGGTCGAATTGTACCATTTGGTCATCGTTCAATACGTGTATTATCTTTTCTTTATCCACCACACTGATATTTTCCTGGTAACCGCCCGGAAATCCGGTAGCTATTACCGTGACGGAAATGGCTTCGCCCAATTCATGGTCATCGCCCATTCCCAAAATGATATTGACATCTCCGCCGGCTTGGTGTTGTACATACTCATTGATGTAGTTTATTTCATTGAAGGTAACTTCTTTGGTGCCGGAAACGATAAGTAAGAGCACTTTGGTAGCGCCTTCTATACGGTTGTCGTTGAGTAGGGGGGAGTGAAGTGCTTTGGTAATGACTTCTTTCGCCCGGTTTTCTCCCGCTGCCGTTGCCGACCCCATGATGGCATTGCCGCTATCGGCTAATACGGTCCGGGCATCATTGAGGTCTATATTCCGCTTGTAGTGGTGGGTGATGACCTGTGCAATGCCTTTGGCTGCTGTCGCCAATACTTCGTCTGCTTTGGCAAAACCGGCATGATAACCCAGATCCCCGTACATTTCCACTAGTTTGTTGTTGTTTATCACGATAAGGGCATCGACGTATTTACGCAGTTCTTTTATACCTTTTTTCGCATCGCTCAATCGTTTTTTTCCTTCGAAATCGAAAGGGATGGTGACAATGCCCACGGTGAGTTTGCCTTTTTCTTTGCTTATTTTGGCAATGACCGGTGCCGCTCCTGTACCTGTACCGCCACCCATTCCGGCGGTGATGAACACCATCTTGGTGTCTTCGTCGAACAACTCACTGATGAATTCCTCTGATTCGAGTGCTGCTTTGTAGCCTTTCTCCGGATTAGAACCTGCTCCCATACCTTTGGCACTTTCTATACCCAGTTGGACTTTATTGGGTACGGGAGAATTTTCCAAGGCTTGGGCATCGGTATTGCATACGATGAAATCTACACCTTCAATACGCTGGTTGAACATGTATTCCACGGCATTGCCGCCACCTCCTCCTACGCCTATTACCTTGATAGCATTTTTTTTGTTCTCGGGTAATACAAATGATATTGTCATGGCTGAAATTTTTTTTTGGGTTATTTTGGATTTTCGATACGTTTATTCCGCCTCTTCGAGAAAACTCATCAGACGGTCTTTGAAACGTTCGAAAAATCCCTTTTTCTTCTCTTTTTTCTCCTTTTTATCTCGGGTAATAGCTTCTTCTCCTCCGGCAATTTCCGGGTCATGGATTTCCTGTTCAGGTTGTTTTTCGCCGGATTCTAGTTTTTCTTTTTCTTTCAATCCTGCCAATAACAAACCCACAGCGGTGCTGTAAATGGGGTTGGATAATTTTTCATCGGTATGAGCGGCGAGATGCTCATCGGGAATACCCAGACGGGTATCCAGTCCGGTGATGAATTCCACCAGTTGTTTCAGGTGTTTCAACTGCGAACCCCCTCCGGTAAGCACTATTCCGGCTATTAACTTACCATTCTGATTCTCTTGCGAATAGCGTTTTATCTCTTGTGATACGTGTTCTACTATCTCGGTGACGCGGGCATGAATGATTTGTGAGAGTGTCAGCATGGAAATTTCTTTGGGTTCGCGTCCTCTCAATCCGGGGACGGCTACCACTTCGTTCGCTTTGTTCTCGGCAGGCCATGCGGAACCGAATTTGACTTTGAGCAATTCGGCTTGTTTCTCTATCACCGAACAACCTTCTTTGATATCGGATGTGATGACATTTCCCCCGAAGGGGATAACCGCCGTGTGCTTGATGACCCCGTCTTTGAAAATAGCCAAATCCGTCGTACCCCCGCCTATATCTATCAAGGCGACACCGGCTTCTTTCTCATCTGCACTCAATACCGCCTCGGCGGACGCCAATGGTTCCAAATTGATACTGGACAATTTATATCCCGCATCCCTGATACAACCTCCTACATTGCGGATGCTACTGATTTGTCCTACCACTACGTGGAAATTCGCTTCCACGCGCGAACCGAACATTCCGATAGGCTCACGAATCTCCGGCTCATTATCCACTTTGTAATTTTGGGGTATGACGTGGATGATTTCTTCGCCGGGAAGCAATACCAATTTCTGAACCTGGTTGGTCAGGCGTTCGATGTCGGATTCGTCTATGACTTTATCGTGCTTGTCGCGCAGGATGTAGTCACTGTGATGCAGGCTCCGGATATGCTGACCGGCTATACCGACGGAGACCTCCTCTACCTTGATGCCCGACATTTCTTCCGCCTGGTGAATGGCTTTCTGTATAGACTGGACTGTCTGCATGATGTTCACCACCACTCCGCGTTTTACCCCGATACTTTTGGCGTATCCGTATCCTAATATCTCCAATTTTCCGTGTTCATTTTTCTGCCCTATCAACGCGACAATTTTGGTAGTTCCTATATCCAGCCCTACGGCTATTTTGTTGTTGTTTTCCATGGTATTT
>CAZQPD010000086.1:0-3411 GCA_964595235.1 uncultured Polaribacter sp. | reverse complement strand
CATATTTGGAAATGGTCGCTACTATTTACCACCGTAATAAATCCTTGAAAACCGTTCGCTATGGTTGCGATAACCATATATGCATTCATAGATGAAGGCGCGTTGTCAAAAGTTATGGTGTATTTTCCGGCAGAGGTTCTGGATACACTAAACCCATCCGAACTGGCTCCAGTAATCGTTTGTCCGCTAACGGTAATAGCACCGTATATGTATGCTTTCATATCGGCATCTCCGCTATCGGTAGCCGTCATTTTTCCGGGGAGGTTCAGATTACCGGTTACTTCCATTTCACCGTTAATTCTAACTTGATCATTGGCAAAATCACCCCAAATCAACGGCGAACCGGTGCTAGAATTATCAATATACAATTTATTACTTCCCATTTCATTGTAGCCGGCTTCATAACCCAAGAACACATTTCCGCTTCCCAAAGTTTGCTTTCCTGCATTTCGCCCCAAGGCGACATTCCCGTCACCCGATTGATTATCATACAAGGCATTAAAGCCAATAGCTGTATTTCCGTATCCCTCCGTGTTATCATACAAAGCCCTGTCACCTATCGAAACATTATCATAACCGCTTTGATCATGATACAAGGATTCGTATCCCATAGCCACATTGGAAGATCCGCTAACTACTTGGTTGAGAGCGCCGTAACCAACACCTGTATTTCTATTATCTGTTCCATCATCATTCATTCCGGCATCTGGACCCAAATACAAGGAATGATCAACATACAAAGCATCCGTAAGGTCATCTATACCCATTGCGGGCATATCTTGCCAGCTTCCTTTTCCGTTGGCATCACTGATAAATATTTTTCCGTCGCCTTGGGTACCGTCCACAATACTTAAAGAACCGTTTACGGTTACTTCATCGGTGTTAAAGTCACCACCGATAAGGGGGGTTGCGCTGTCTGAATTTTCAATATACAATTTATTATTTCCCGTTTCGTTGTAGCCGGCTCTATACCCGATGAATATGTTTCCTCCACCGTCATTGTTATAACCTGCTCCTTCTCCTAATGCCGTATTGTTTTGAAGCGTCTGTCCCATACGCATGGCGTTCCAACCCAAAACGGTATTACCAGTTCCTGTCTGGATACTTTCCAAGGAAGAAACTCCTATTGCAGTATTGGCAAAACCACTAGTTACACTCGACAATGACCAAGCACCCACAGCTACATTATGATTACCGGTTTCCAATTGACGCATGGTATTATAACCCAACCCTACATTATTCGAACCGGTCTGTAAATCCGAACCGGAATAATAACCGACGAAAGTATTATTGGTCATATTCTCCGTGTCATCCGTCCCTGCATTTTCTCCGATATACAAACTATTTACGTCGGGATGAGTGATTACATCCGACAAGTCGTTTAGTGATTGCACATCATCACTCGCATCGGTATCCCAACCTGTAAAATCGGGAGTATCGGTCAAATCGTTATAACTGCCACTCGTAGCTACGGGAGCCAAAGTGGGCAGGTTCGCCAGGTCATTATAATCCCCACTGAAATCATCACTCGCATCGGTATCCCACCCGGCAAAATCAGGAGCGTCGGTCAAATCGTTATAACTGCCGCTCGTGGCTACGGGAGCCAAGGTTGGCAGGTTGACCAGGTCATTATAATCCCCACTGAATACATTTCCCGCCTTATCGGCAAATTTGGCATAAGGAACGTATTTCAATTCACTGGTGCCGAAGTCCGTATAACCGTCACCGGCATCAATTTCCACTTTCAAAAAAACAGGGGAAATCTCCCAATCGATTTGAGAAAAATCCCCCGAAATTGCAACACCTTCCCCAATGTTACAAATCACAATTCCGTTGCCGTCGGTATTGACCGAGTGGTTTTCTTCATATAGAGTATTCATATTAGCATCCGAGAGGGTAAATTTCACTTCCAATGGTGCATTACTCAATATTTGCCCGTCTTCTGACAAGACCGCTTTGTAATGAATCCCTTCCGTTTGTGCAAAAGACACAAAGGAGATCGCCATGAGAAATAAGAATAGTAACTTTTTCATCTTAATAATAATTTTGGTTAATAACGATACAAAGGTACCATGGCACCGGGCGGTTGTCAATTGGGGAAAACCCTGATTTTTATATAAGGGAAAACCCTGATTTTATATAAAAAAAAGGGTTGGCTCTGCGAGCCAACCCTTTTTCAGGTTTAATAAACCGGGTCTATTCGACTATGATCTTTTTGATCTTTCCGGAAGTCTCATCTCCTATTCTGACCAGATATACTCCGGTATCGGCATAGCTCATATCCAAAGTATAACGGTACTCCCCGTTTTCTTTTTCGAGGCGGTAATCCAGGAGTTTTTGACCCATGATATTGTGAACGGTAATGGTCAGCATTCCGTCGGTTTGAGCATTGACGAGTCTGACATCGAACAGGTTGTTATCTTCGGTAGATACGACAAGTTCGGCTTCGCCCAATACGGAATCGACCACACCGATAGCCGTAATATCAGCCGTATAATCATGTGTTTCCCCATAGGTGGTATTCGCACAAGGATCATCGGGCACCAGGTCATCCCAATTGAGTTTTACACGCATCAGGTGTTGTCCCAATTCAGCATCGGAAGGAATGGTCAATTGCATGGTTTCCGTGTAACTGCCTCCACCTTGTCCGGGAGCTATTTCATAATCGTACAATACAATTTCGTCGGTAGTGAGATTGAAATCATCATTGAAATCTATCCAAACGCGTACATGCTCACTTCCATATCCTGTAGTAATGGTCAAATCATATGTTTGCCCCTGCTCGAGATGGGCTACCATATCCATATAATCGTGATAACCACCGTCACAGGTAGATGTGTTGTACAGATCGTTGAGTTCTATCATATAAATGGCATCCCCGAGATCACAGTTCGACTGGGGCTGGCACATAGTATGGGTAATGGTAGTACTGGCACTGTCATTTGAGTTATCAGCATCACCGGGGAGGTTGGTGGTCGCTACTACCGTGTAGTTACCCAATGCGGAAAAATCCGCTGTTTGGGCAAAATCGTAACTCAGGGTAGTGTTAGCAGGCAAAGTGCCGCTAAATGTTTCCACTACAGGCGTATCACCGTTGATGGAGTATGAAACTTCGAAATTACTTTGATCTGCACTTCCGAAATTGGTGATGTCCACAGTGATCGTCTCATTGGCAGTCAGAGCGGTTCCGGATACGGGTGCGGTAATCGCAGATACTCCGATATCATCCGGTTGCAAATTGGTCACTTGTGTAGTGAAGCTGTCATTATTCGTATCCTCATCACCGATCATCAATGTAGAAGCCACTATGGTATAGGTATGACCTACTGTGGACAGGTCGGCAGTCTGTGAGAAACTAAAAGTGGCTGTTTCAGCGGATTGAATCGTTCCGGTAAAGGTTTCGGTGACAAC
>CAZQPD010000085.1:0-12507 GCA_964595235.1 uncultured Polaribacter sp. | reverse complement strand
TATTTGTTCTTTTCATCTATAAGTATTTTGGTTACCTCCACCCCAAATATATGTTGAAATCATCTGGTTTTTAATATGATATGAAAATATGCCCTCTGCAAATGAAATTAGGCAGGAAATGTATGGTATTAGCGCGATGATGAAAAGTTTAATATCATTCCTATTTCCTGATTTTCCCCTCAATATAATATTGCAAAATCCTTTCATTAAACGAATGAATAAATGTTTTGGTAATTTGTAATTTTTTGTTCATTATTTTCACAGTTTTCCCGTTTATCCTGCCCTCGAATGAAGGTGATAGGATATTAATGATGTAGCCATCATTAATTCTCACGAAATGTTCCGGTAATAAATTGATTAAATTCTTTAAATGTCCAGGAATGTAATAGACATTGTTTTTTATGTCAATGACGCATATATAATTTGGTTTTTGTTTTAGGTTTTGCCCAGTAAAGTCAGTTGTAAAATATTCTATTTTGTCAAATTTTAATGCAACCTCCGTAACTTCATTTGCCGGTGCATTTTTTAGATTCAACAAATAGTCGGTATAAACTAATATTCCTATTTTCTTATTATTTCTCATTGTGGCTGAATCTTTTCCTTGTTTGCACATATGTGGAAATATACTTTGCTTACCTCAAATATATATTAAATCAGCATATTATAAATTTTGCATGAACGTCATTATTAGTGGTTTGAAATAGTATTTCTGTTGACTAAAAAAAATGTTCATTCTCAAAAACGTCAATTCGTAATATTATTCATTGGAAAAAGTACATTTCAAGCGGTTCAATGAACTTTTCTTTTTTTGTACTTTTACCCTCATATAAAGAGGAGTATGTGGAACATTTTTGACAAGCGGGAAGTACCTGATGCGGTTTTCGAGCGGGAGGCTATCGAAATATTCGCTATACAAGCGGAGCAAAATCCCGTCTATGAGGAATTTATCTCCCGGATAGGAATAAAACCGGCTGACGTAAAGCGACTCCGGGACATTCCTTTCCTTCCTGTCGAGTTCTTTAAAACACACCGGATACTTACCGGGGCGGTATCACCGGAGGTTACTTTTCTGAGCAGCGGGACAGGTACTCATGGGCGTAGCAAACATTTGATCCCCGATATCCGGCATTACCGGGATACGGTGAGGCGTACGTTCGAGTATTTTTACGGCGATGTATCGAACTATCATATTTTGGCATTGCTTCCTTCGTATATGGAACAGGGAGATTCTTCTCTCATAGAAATGGTCCGGTACCTTATGCAAATTTCACGAAGTGAACACAATGGATTTTACCTGTACAATCATGGGGAATTATTGGAAAAAATTATCTGTTTAAAACGGGATGCCGGGCGGAAAATCCTTCTGATAGGGGTATCGTATGCCTTGTTGGATTTCGCAGCATACACCGGGGAGACGGATTTGTCCGGAGTAATAATGATGGAAACCGGCGGGATGAAAGGCAGGCGTAAGGAATTGGTCAGGGAGGAGCTACACCGCCGGCTCATAGAGGCTTTTCATACGGAAATGATACATTCGGAATACGGGATGACGGAGCTTACCAGTCAGGCTTATTCGCCGGGTAACGGTATTTTCCGTACTCCACCCTGGATGAAAGTGTTGATACGTGAACCGGAAGATCCTTTTTCATATTTGGATCACGGTAGAACCGGAGGCATTAATATCATTGATTTGGCCAACCGTCATTCGTGTGCGTTTATCGCCACACAGGATTTAGGCAAGTGCTATCCGGACGGGCGTTTTGAAGTACTCGGCAGGTTTGATACTTCGGATATCAGGGGTTGTAATTTGATGATAGGATAATACCGTATTATTTCAGCGATGCGATAAACTCCACGATGCGTTCCGAAGCCTTGCCATCGCCGTAGGGATTGTGCAGTTGGCTCATTTGCCGGTAGGCTTCTGTGTCATGAAGCAGTTTTCCGGTTTCTTCGACAATGCGTGAGGTATTGGTCCCGACGAGTATTACGGTACCGGCTTCGACAGCTTCCGGGCGTTCGGTGGTTTCCCGCATTACCAGAACCGGTTTTCCCAATCCCGGGGCTTCTTCCTGGATGCCGCCACTGTCGGTGATGATGAGGTACGAGCGGTTCATCAGCCATACGAATGCAGGGTATGACAGCGGGGCTATCAATGAAATATTGTCAATGCCCCCCAAGTGTTCCCGGACAGGGGCGAGTACTTTCGGATTGGGATGAACGGGATAGACCAATTGGACATCCGGATGCCGCCGGGCAATTTCTTTTAGTGCCCGGGTAATATGAATAAATCCTTCTCCGTGGTTCTCCCGCCGGTGTCCGGTGATCAGAATGATTTTTTTGGAAAAATCGAGGTTTTCTTTCAGTGTTTTAATTTCATCGTTTTCGTAATCTTTCAATTTGTTGACACTGATATGCAAAGCGTCGATGACTGTGTTTCCCGTGACGAGAATCCGGTCGTCAGGAACGCCTTCGTTTAGCAGGTTATCGCGGGATACGGGAGTCGGTGCGAAGTGATAATCGGCGAGTACGCCTGTTATTTTCCGGTTCATCTCTTCGGGGAAAGGTGCCCATTTGTCGAAAGTACGCAAGCCTGCTTCGACATGGCATACCCGGGTCTGATGGTAGAACGCCGATAATGCGGAAGCCATGGTGGTAGTCGTATCTCCATGTACGAATACATAACCGGGTTGGTAGTCTTCCAGTACCTCTTGCATTCGTTGGATAATATGGGCTGTCAATCCGTACAGGCTCTGCCCCGGGGTCATGATATCGAGGTCGTAGTCCGGTGTAATGTCGAAAAAGTCGAGAACTTGATCTAGCATTTCCCTGTGTTGTGCGGTCACACATACGCGGGTTTCGATATCCGGTTTTCCGGCAAATGCTCTAACGAGCGGTGCCATCTTAATGGCTTCCGGACGGGTGCCGAAAATGATCAGGATTTTCTTTTTCATCAAGCGCTTTGTCTTTCTGATTCATAGCGGTTCAGGTATTTATTGAATTTAATTCCGTAGAGGAATAACAGTGATAGTATGAATCCGTACAGGGCATATCTGAACCAGCGTTTGTCGGTAATGCTTTGATAGACCACCGGAACATAATCGCTGGAAATAATTTCGAACAGGGTATTGTAGTCTTCCAGTTCGGCATTCACAAGGGATAATTCATCCAGCAGCTTTGTTGCCGTTTCTATCATGGCGATGTCGTAATAATTTACTTGTTCCCGGGTGTTGTTAGCCAGGTTGAAATCGGTAATATTGGCGGGGTTTTTGGCTTTTAGATAGTCGATATCCAGTCTTTTGAAGTTTATGGTATCGATTTTTGCCAGGTTGTCGAGAAGTTTTTTCTTTTTGAAAAGCAGCTGTTCTAACTTTGATTGTTGTCTGGTTGTGAAATGCCGGTTTTGAGCCAGTGAGGGTATTATTTTTGACAAGGTGGGGATTAGTTCTTTGTCTTTTGATACGATGCTTAGTGTGTGATTGTTGAGATTTTCGTCGTTGTATCTTTTGGAAAACTTATCGAAGTCCACATGGTTGGTAATGATAGTATCGGTAGTGAGGCGGAACAGTTCGTATTTTTCTGTAATTTGCACTTCCGGTTGCAGGGGTGAGATAGAAAATTTATTAATATTCTTCGTTTCGGAGGGTGGTATTTGAAAAATTTCTGCGAGAGCCACAGTGTCACCGTTTCTTATCAATGCGTTGATAGTATTCAGGTTTTGGTAGAGCAGTGCGCCGCTTCCGGCGTTGGTTTTTACTACCATATTGTAGGTATAAGCCTCTTCGGCTTGGTCGTTGTTCATATCCAGAATCAAGCCGGTGATTAAGCCTGCCACAGTAGCTCCGCCTACCGGCAAAATGTTTTTCCTGACGAACAGGATGAATGAAATAATAGTATGGAACAGCAGGTTGAATAAGTGGGAAATACCCCGTCCGATGGCGCGGAATCCTCTTCCTATTTGGGAGAACAGGTCGGAAATGCTCACTTCTTCTTTGTGCGGTAGCTGGTGGTTTTCCATTTCAAAAAATTTTTACAAAGATAGAAATATATAATAATTCCGGTATCAATCCGGGTCTTCGAATATTTGGTCCAGTATTTTTTCCGTTATGGTATAGGTGGGAGCCACGCCTTTGGTTCCGAGTCCTCCGGATGCGAGTGTACTTCCGGTTTTCAGCGGGTTGTCGGATGCGTAATAGGCATAGCGTACTTTGACTTTCCGGGAAATGTTCCTCCGGATACGGGCGGCTGCTTGGATGGCTTTCTGGTAGTGGGCGCCTTCCATTTCCAATCCTATCACCCGCCAGGTGGAATCGCGGAAAAATTGTAACAAGTCTTTGTTTTGCAGGGATGTGCCCAGTACGGTCACCATGGTGCCTTTGATAACCTTGATTCCCGAACCGGCAAAATCGGATTTGTGCAATTGGTTTTTGAACGGATAATTATCGGCGGTTCCTTCGAATATGTGGGCGGTGGGTATCATGATGTCTCCTTTGTTTCCTTTCAGGATGCCGGCTTTTCCCATTATGGAAATGGACACTACGTTCAGATAATCGGTTTTTTTACCGTGGGAATAGGGTTTGAGAAGTTCGTCCATCGTCTCGTATGCTTGTTCGCCGAAGGCATAATCCATAACGATGAGGACGGGTGCCGTATGGTCGTCGAAGCGGGAGTACCGGTGTTTGCCGGGAATTTTCGCTGTGTCGATGATTTGCACATTGATATTGGTTCCCGATTGGTCTTTGATATAGATGAGACCGTTGGTTGCGGCGTATTCTTTTACTTTTTTCCGCAATGCTTCGTTTTCGTCTTCACTGAGAATTTTGAAAAGGGCAAAGGGGTCGCTACCCGGTGCCGGGACTTGTTCTTTGAGCGCTTCTCCGGCATATATCATGTTCATGACACTATGCATATTGGCGCTGATAATATGTAGCGGGCGATGCAGTAATTTGTGAGTGAGCAGTACTTTCTTGATTTTATTTGCCCATTTTTCACCGTATATGTGATGTCCGATGGAGTCGATTAATTTGTCGGAAAAGTTAATAATGCGTTTGAGTTCCGGGTTTTCCGTTTCATCGATTGCCCTTTTGCCCAGCCAGTATATGATGTGAGCAAAACGGTCGGGTTGTTCTCCGGTACTGAAGTTCCCGTACGTTTCCCTTAGTTCGCGATAAGTACGTCCGAGTATCAGGCTTAGATTTACCAGTAGTACTTTTCTTTCTTTTTCTCCGGGTTTCCGGTTGTTGAGGACGAAGTCCTCCAGATATTTCCACTCTTTGATAGCCGGTGCATCCTTGTCGGGGCGCACTTTGTTTTTTATCTTATGAGATTCGATGTAGAGGAAGGTAAGATGAGTGAGGATGTCGTATATTTCCGAGCGTCCCCGGGTTACTTCTATCAGCATTCTCCGGGAGTCGGTACGGTAACAATTTCTTCTTCTTTTCGCCGGAATGATAACGGGAAAATCCCCGTCTCTGTATCCTTCATCGGCTATCAGGTTGATATCGGTACACTCTTCTATGCCTTCTGGGAGCCTGTCCAACACGTATTTTAATCCTTTCAGTTCCACCTGTTTGCCGGCGATACTTCCATAAATTTCGGGTTTCAGGGTGAGCAGGGATTCTCTGAGTGTGGCGCCGGAATCTCCCATGGGTTTATAATATCCCCTGTTAGAAATATGCCGCATGGCGATATACAGTCGCTGAATGACATCAGATGACTCGCGGGCGTTGATTTTATCGTTCATACTCCGTGGTTTTCTCGTTACGCATTTTCCGTACAAAAATACCACATTTTTGTTCACGGGGGCTTATTTCAGTATTTTACGGTATTTTTTTTCGTCATTTAGCAGGTTTGCCGCTTGTTGAATCCACGGGTCGTGGTGTACTTTTTGCCGGTAAGCACCTTCACGGTATGCATATCTTTTTACTATTTCCTCGGTTAGATACGACATTATGTACTCTTTGTCTGCTTGCAATTGCCGTGTTTTAATTTTGGCGAGTTCTGTGGAGAAATTTTTATAAGTGGCTTGTATTTCTTCGCCGAAACCTTCTTTTTGTGATTTTTCTATTTCGGTTTTTATTTTCTTTTCGGTAGGGGTTTGGTATTTTTCAGGATGTTCGATGAGGTATTGCATAAACAGGTCGAATACTTCATCGTTCAACACAAAATTTTCCGGTTCTATCGTACCGGGATGATCGTAATAGTAGCCGGTGACGAAGTCAAACAATGCATCCGATTTGAACAATTGCCGGGTGATATCCAGGGTTTGGGTTTCTTTCAGGGCTATATCGGGGGTAATTCCGCCGCCTTCTATCACTTTGCGCCCGTTGGCTGTGTGGAATGTGTTTACCTTTCCTTCCGAATATTTCGGGATATTGCCGTCTTTGTCTTTGTGTGAGTAATCCAGTTCCTGGATACATCTTCCGCTGGGGATATAATATTTGGATATGGTGAGTTTCATTTGTGTTCCGTATGGCAGGTTGCGGTAGCGTTGTACCAGCCCTTTGCCGAAAGATCGTTCTCCCATGATGACCGCCCTGTCGTAGTCTTGTAAGGCACCTGACACAATTTCGGATGCAGAGGCGGAACGTCCGTTTATCAGTACCGCGAGTGGTATTTCCGTATCCAGTGGTTCGCTATTGGTTTTGTATGTTTTGCTCCATTTTTTTACTTTGGCCTTGGTATTTACGACTACTTTTCCTTTGGGGACGAACATATTCACTACGGAAATGGCTTGGCTGAGCAAACCTCCGGGATTTCCGCGCAGGTCTAATATCAATTTTTCCATTCCCCGGTTTTTTAGATCGCGATAGGCTTTCAATAGTTCACGGCTTGTTTTTTCGTTGAATTTGACCAAAGAAATGTATCCGGTATTTTCATTTACCATATCGTAATAGGGGACGGGATGTACATCAATTTTTGCTCTTTCGACGATTATTTTCATCTTTTCTCCTCTCCTCAATATTTCCAATTCCACTTTGGTTCCCGGTAATCCGCGAAGTAAAGAGCCGGCATTGTCTCCATCCGATTCGGATACGGGAATGCCGTCTATTGCCAGTATTTCGTCTCCGGCTTTGAGTCCGGCTTTGGCTGCGGGAGCATCTTTGTAAGGTTCCAGGATGAATAACCTTTTGCCGCGGGTACGGGTATAAGCACCGATGCCTCCGTACTCGCCGGAACGCCTGATGCGGACATCCTCGATACCTTGTTCATCATAGAATACGGTGTAGGGGTCGAGGCTCGACAGCATTTTTTTCATCGCTTTGCGGTTGAGTTCCCCCGCATTAATTTCATCGATATAATACATGTCCAGTTGTTTGAACACGGCGCTGTATATTTCTATTTGTTTGGCAATTTCGAAAAAATTCGATTTAAAACCGTATCCGGCAAGTATCAGTATAGCCGGGAGTATGATTAGTATGCGTTTTCTTATTACTTTCATCGCGGGTTGTTTGTTTTTATTATTGTCATTTATCGCAACAAATGTACCAATTCCTGTGTTTTCCGGCACGCTTTATGTGCCGGACAATTTTTTCAAAAGTCTTGCCACAGCTTCTTCCACTTCCCGGTATCCGGGGATTTCCTTACCGATATAAATAAACATCAGGGCGGTGGTCTCACCGGTATTTTCATATCTGGTCTGGTACCGGCTTTTGTGTAGCCTGAAAGCCTCTCTCATCAACCGTTTGATGCGGTTCCTAATGACGGCTTTTTTGAATTTCTTTTTCGATACGGAGAAAGTCGCCTGCAAGCGGTATGCTCCCGGACGGGGTGCCGTGGCATAGACCAGCATGACGGGATATTCGACCAAGCGGTTCCCCCCGGAGAATAACTTTTCGATGGTCTTCCGGCTTTTGATACGTTCCGCTTTGTGAAATGTATGTCTCATGTCGGAGGACAAAGGTAGGAAAATTCCGTGCCGGTTTAGTAGGGTCTGAAAAGCGTTGTCTGTGGTTTCCGTCCAATGTCATCCGTGATGGAACAATCCCTGGATGTTGTAGGCAAAAAGTTTTACGGCGATTGCCATCAGCACTATGCCGAACACCTTGCGGATGATACTGATACCGCCTTTTCCTATCAGCCGTTCTATCTTTCTCGATGATTTGAGGACGAGATATACGAAAAAGATATTGAGTATGATGGCTATGAGTATGTTGACCGTCTGGTACTCCGCTTTGAGCGACAGGATGGTCGTCATAGAGCCCGCCCCGGCTATCAGCGGAAATGCCAAGGGCACCACGCTTGCCGTTTGCGGTTCTTCGTCTTTATACAGTTTGATGCCCAATATCATCTCCAAGGCGAGGAACAGAAGGACAAACGAACCGGCAACGGCAAAAGAATTGACGTCGATGCCTACGAGTTTTAACAATTCTTCCCCGATGAACAGGAAGGCTATCATGATGACGGCGGAGACCAGCGAGGCTTTTTCCGATTGGATATGTCCCACTTTATTTCTCAAATCAATGATAATGGGGATGCTGCCTATGATATCGATGACGGCGAATAGTACCATGGTGGCGGTAATGATTTCTTGAAAATTGAGTTGCATCGTACCGGGAAATTTATTTGTTTGACAAATTTACAATTTTTGAGCCGGCAAAAGTATGTTTTTTGTCGAATATGCAAAATTTTTCCCCGGAATTTTTACGGATACCATTTTCAGGATGTCAGGACGTCTTTTTTTCTTTTCTTTGTAGGCTGAAATGAAGGGTCATGTTTCAGCTGTATAATACCATAGTATCGGAGGAAATACTGGATGTGGGCTTTGTCTGTGATTTGCAGGCATGCAAAGGGGTGTGTTGTGTGGAGGGAGAAGCCGGAGCTCCGGTGGAGCCGGATGAACGTGTCATATTGGATAGAATATATCCGGTGGTAAAACCGTATTTGACGCCGGAAGGCGTAAAGGCAATAGAATCCCAAGGAACTTATATTACCAATCCGAAAGGGGAGTACGAAACCCCTTTGATAGACGGTGGTGCTTGTGCTTATGTGGTATTTGACGAACGTGGCATTGCCGGTTGCGGTATCGAAAAAGCTTATCATGAGGGAGAGGTGGACTTTCCCAAACCCGTGTCATGCCATCTGTATCCCGTACGGGTGACACAGTATTCGCATTTGACGGCAGTCAATTACCATGCCTGGTCGATATGTAACGACGCTTGCGTACTCGGCGGGCAGAGGAAAATACCGGTATATAGGTTCGTAAAAGACGCTTTGATACGCCGGTTCGGGCGGGATTGGTACGATGAGCTTCACCGGTTGGCAGAGGAGTATTACGCCGTAAAATCCAAAATGAAACGTTGATATCCGTATAGCTATTCGACGGTCAGCAGGAAGTAGTTTTTCTTACCGCGTTGCAGCAAGATGTATTTTCCGGCTATCAGGTCGGCAGTTGTCAGGCGGTAGCCTTCGGCTATTTTGGTTTTGTTCACGGAAATAGAATTTTCTTTCAAAGCGCGACGCACTTCACCGTTGGATTTCATGAATCCGGATTTTTCGTTCATGGCGGCTATGATGTCGATACCCTCTTCCAATTCACCAAGCGAAATGACGGCTCCCGGTACGCCTTCGAACACATCGAGGAAGGTTTGTTCATCGAGGGCTTTGAGTTGTTCGGCGGTACTTTTTCCAAACAGGATTTGTGAGGCTTGCAGGGCTTTTTCATAAGCGTCACGCCCATGTGTCATGACGGTTACTTCCTCGCCGATTTTCTTTTGTAGCAAACGCAGATGCGGGGCTTGCCGGTGTTCCTCTATCAGGGTTTCTATGGATTCCCTGTCGAGGAAGGTGAAAATTTTGATGTATTTTTCGGCATCTTGGTCGGAAGTATTGAGCCAGTATTGATAGAATTTGTACGGGGAAGTTCTGCGGGCATCGAGCCAGATGTTGCCGCTTTCGGTTTTCCCGAATTTGCTGCCGTCGGCTTTGGTAATCAGCGGAACGGTCAGGGCATAAGCCTTGCCTTGCAGTTTTCTGCGAATCAGCTCCGTACCGGTGGTGATATTGCCCCATTGGTCGGAGCCGCCCATTTGTATTTTGCAGTCGTAATGCTCATACAGGTGGAGAAAATCGTAGCCTTGGAAAAGCTGGTAGGTAAATTCGGTAAAACTCATGCCTTGTTCGTTGTCTTTGTCCAGGCGTTTTTTTACCGAGTCTTTTGCCATCATGTAATTGACGGAAATATGCTTGCCGATATCCCGTACGAAATCCAACACCCGCATGTCTTTCATCCAATCGTAGTTATTGAGCAGCAAGGCGGCATTTCCGGCACCGGAATCGAAGTCGAGGTAGCGCTTCAATTGTGCTTTTACACCTTTGATGTTGTTGCGCAAGGTGGCTTCGTCCAGGAGATTCCTTTCGGCGGATTTCCCCGAAGGGTCGCCTACCATTCCCGTCGCTCCGCCGATGACAACGATAGGACGGTGGCCGGCGCGTTGGAAGTGTTTCAGTACGAAAATTGCTACGAGATTTCCAATGTGCAAGGAGTCGGCAGTAGGATCAAATCCGATATATCCCGTTGTCTTATGTTTGTCGAGATACTCTTCCGTGTCGGGAATGATATCGTGAATGAGCCCGCGCCAACGCAATTCTTCTACAAATGATTTCATTGAAATAATTTTGGGCAAATATACTTAGGGTTTGGCGAAAATCATAGAAGTACCTGAATTTTTTTAATTTGCGAGAGGGCAGAGTGTTATGAAAAAGCCCGGTGGACTTTTTTAGCCGGTGGGCTATCCAGCCGCGCCGGCTAAAAACTTCATCAACATAAAAGATTTCTCCCTCCGGTCGAAATGACACAAGTCCCTAACTATCAACTCATAACTCATAACTATCAACTATAAAAGATTTCTCACTCCGCTGCTGCTCCGTATTGAAATGACACGCGCGACTGTCATTCCGAACGAGCGAGGCACGAGTGAGGAGGAATCTTTTCAAATAACCCAGGAATAATAATCAAAAGATTTCTCCCTCCGGTCGAAATGACATGCGCCAACTATCAACTAAAAACTAACAACTATTAACTCAATTATTGCGAAAGGTTTTCTTTGCCTTCGTGTTTGAAGCGGTTGTGTGTCCAGAGGTAGTATTGCGGTGCTTCCCGGATATCTTTTTCGGTCATTTCCAGGTATAAGTCGGTCAGTTTATAATCCGGATAATCGCCGGGGCGTGTGGTGATTTTTTCGAATTTTACTTCGTAATACCCTCTTTTGACCTTGCGAACATGCATATAGACCCAAGCCAGGTTGTAGCGTTTTGCCAGCATTTCCGCACCGGTATGTACGGGTACGCGTACACCGAGGAAGTCTGTCCAATAGTTCGCTTTGTGAAGTTGGGGGGACTGGTCGCTCAGGAAGCCATATACTGCGGCTACTTTTTTATCATGGTGTTCTTTTATGAGCTTGATGATGTCCGACCTTACGACCAGGCGTGCGCCGAAACGGGCGCGGGAGCGGATCATATACTTTTCGATGTACGGGTTGTTGATTTTCGTATAGACGGCATACCCCGGAGAATGCAGATACATATTCAGACTCAATGACCATTCCCAATTGGCATAATGGCTGCTCTGTAAAATGACAGATTGTCCGCTGCGGGTAATTTCGTCGATGAGTTCCGGGTTCCGGATACGGTACCTGCGTTTCATTTGCTCGCGGGACATACCGGAGGTTTTCAGGGATTCTATGGCGAGGTCTAAAAAATGCCGGTAGAAATCCTTGCGTATGCGTTCTCTTTCCGCCGGACTTTTGGCGGGAAAAGTTTTGGTTAAATTCTGCATGACGATGTCTTTCCTGTATCTTATCAGGTAATAGAACACCGGAAACAACATATCCGAGATTCCGTATAGCACCCGGAAAGGCAGCCGTGAGAACAACCAAATCAACGGATAGACGAGTATGTAGGTGATCTTTTGCACGGTACAAATATCGGTTTTTTTCGACTGAAATAGCCGGGGTTACCAGAATTACCGTATTTTTGGGCAAACCTAATTTTTATGAACAGAATAGATCCGGCCGTACTATTGATTATCATCGCCAATGTCATTTTCTCATACCGCGGGTTCAACGATGCGGGTTTTATGTATAAGTACATGTTCGAAGTGGGGAGGGTCAAGGCGAAGGAATATTACCGTTTGTTGACCGCCGGTTTTTTACATGTGGATTTTTCGCATTTGTTGTTCAATATGCTCACTTTGTACTTTTTTGCCCCGGTGATTATCCGTACGATGAGCCGTTTGGATTTTCTCGTTATTTATTTTTTGTCCCTTCTGGCGGGAAATGCCTGGGCGTATTATTACAACCGTAAGAACAACGATTACAGGGCGGTAGGAGCTTCGGGAGCCATATCCGGTGTTTTGTTTGCCTCTATCTTGTTATATCCCGATATGTCTTTGTATTTGTTTTTTATTCCCATTCCCATTCCGGCGATAGTAGTAGGAGTAGGGTATTTGGCATATTCGGTTTTCGGAATGAAGCACAGATGGGGAAATATCGGACATTCGGCACATCTCGG